>JAUTWY010000031.1 GCA_030838305.1 Acidobacteriaceae bacterium | reverse complement strand
CGACGCCAAGAATCGAGACATCTTTTTCTCTGCCGTTTCCGACGGGAATGCGGTCGGAGAGTTGGGTTACCGGCGACGAGGCGACAATACCAGGCACTTCCTGTTGAATGGCATGGAGATCCTCGATCGTCAGTGGATCGGGATTGGAATTGCTGATGTGCGGCGCGCCGCCCAGGTACTCTGCCCAAACCTCATTAGTGCCAATGGCCTGGATCTGGTTGAGCACGTATTGGCGGCCGGTCATCCCGATCGTGACCACCAGGATGAGCGATGCGGTACCAATCACCATGCCCAAAGCGGTCAAGATGAAACGAATTTTATTGCTGCAAAAAGTATCGAAGGCGAAGCTCAGTATTTCGCCGATGGCCATATTCGGCCGAAGGCGCTCGGGCATAAGAGCAGCTGCCATGGGAGTTAGATGCTACGTATATGAGTTCGATGCTACGCAGGGCGAAGGGTGCGCGCAAGCACTTATTAACCAGGCTTGCGTCATAGATAACAGTCGGTCGCATTTCTCCCTCTCCAAGTGAAACTCGGCGTGTATTTGACAGACGCAGTGTGCGTCATTAGGGTAGGGGCGGCAGCGTCAAACTCCTTGAGTACCGCGTCTCGACAATCCTGGAAGACCGTCTTCCGACTATCGCTCCTCACTGTGGGCGCTGTTCTGGTTCATGGGTATCATCCGTTCGCGGAAGACGCTGAAATCTATTTGCCTGGGATAGAGAAAATTCTGCATCCCGAGCTTTTTCCAGTGGGGCAGGAATTTTTCCGGTCGCATGCCAGCCTCACGTTCTTCCCAAATTTGATTGCGCTTACTCTGCGCGTAACGCACTTGCCCCTTGAGGTCGGCCTGTTTCTGTGGCATGTGGCGTCCCTTTTTCTTTTGCTCCTGGCCTGCTGGGCATTAAGCGGACTCTTCTTTCAAGATGCGAGAGCACGGTGGGGCGGAGTTTGTTTGGTAGCGTCGCTGTTGACCATTCCTGTGGCCGGAACCGCGCTCTACGTGATGGATCAGTATTTGAACCCGCGGAATCTTGCGGCCTTCGCGGGGATTTTTGTGGTGACGCGAAGCGTGGAGAAGAAATATGTGCGGGCGCTCTTGTGGCTGGGGTTCGCGGCCTGCATGCATCCGCTGATGTGGGTATTTCCACTTTCCTTTTGTGCGTTGCTTTTCGTGATGGATAGATTCGAAGGCCTTCGGAAAGAGCCCGCCACGATCATGCTCGCGGGACGGCTGGGGTTGGCGATACCTCTTGCGCCCGCATCTTCCGCGGCCTATCACGAAGTCGCCAGGCTGCATGGCTATTTCTACATTCAGCGCTGGCAATGGTATGAGTGGCTGGGAATCGTTGGACCTCTGCTGTTGCTGGGGTGGTTCGGGAGAATCGCTCGTCACCGGCGATGGTCCAACGTTGAACGGGTGAGTCGATGTTTCGTAGCTTATGGCGTGATCTACGTCGTGGCCGCCCTGGTGGTCGATCTGCCGGCACGCTTTGAAACCCTCGCCAGGCTGCAACCCATGCGCTGCCTGCATCTGTTGTACATCGTCATGTTTCTCGTGATGGGCGGGCTTCTCGGAGAGTGCGTACTGAAGAAACAAATGTGGCGTTGGCTGTTGATCTTCGTGCCTTTGAGTGTCGGGATGTATCTGGCGCAGCAGGCCACGTTCACTGCGAGTGCGCACGTGGAGTGGCCCGGGCTTTCAGTGAGAAATCCTTGGGCACGGGCGTTTGTCTGGATTCGGCAGAATACTCCAGTAGATGCGGTGTTCGCCCTTGATCCGGATTACATGAGTATTGCCGGCGAGGATGAAATTGGATTTCGATGCCTCGCCCAGAGAAGTCGCCTCGCAGATGCAAACAAGGACAATGGTGTGGTGAGCATGTTCCCGCCGCTGGCCGAAGCGTGGTGGGCACAGGTGCGGGCGCAAACGCCGTGGAGAAATCTCCGCTTAGAAGATTTTTTGCGATTGAAAAACACTTACGGCGCCAACTGGGTTGTGCTGCAAGAACCTGGAGTTGGCGGGATGGATTGCCCCTACCAGAACGGCGCAGTTAAGGTCTGCCGGATTCCCTAGATCTTTAGTAGAAGACTGCCGAGGACGTTTTTAAGCGAGGCGCGCACTTTCGCTGCGGCTCTCGTAGTAGGTTGTGTATCCGGGCTCAAGTTTCCGGCCCTTGTCGCTGAAGCGGGGGAAGTGCAGCAAGCCTAGCCTCTGCAGAGCGAATTGGAGTGTTGTGGCCAGCACGCCGAAACCATACTTCACGCTGCGGCGGAAGTTGATCGACGAAGCCTGTTCAAAATACTTGGTGGGACACGATACTTCTCCCATATGAAATCCGAAGTGTACGCACTGCGCGAGCATCTGGTTGTCGAACACGAAGTCATCAGAATTCTCCAGCAGCGGCAGTTCGGTCAGCACCCTGCGGCTGAAGGCGCGGTATCCTGTGTGGTATTCCGAAAGCTTCACCCGCAGAAAAATATTCTCAAAAGCAGTGAGCAACCGGTTCGCGATGTATTTGTAAACCGGCATGCCGCCACGCAGCGCCGTCCCACCGATAATGCGGGAGCCCAGCACAACGTCATACACGTCGTAGGCCACCATGCTGGCCATCGCGGTAACCAGCAGCGGAGTGTACTGGTAGTCTGGGTGAAGCATAATGACCACGTCGGCGCCCGCCGCCAGAGCTTCCCGGTAGCAAGTCTGTTGATTGCGGCCGTAACCGTAATTGCGATCGTGCTGAAAGACAAGCAGACCGAGACGGCGCGCCACTTCCACAGTCTTATCGGAACTATGGTCGTCCACAAGAATGCGGATGTCGACCAGATCGGGCAGCTCGCCGACGGTAACTTCGAGCGTTTTCTCCGCATTGTAGGCGGGCATTACTACCGCTATGCGTTTGCCATTGATCATGGGGCGAAGCTTTATGATACCTGAGAACCGCCTTCGGAGGCACGAATACGCCGCTTGCTCGCATCCCCGCGCTGTGAAAAACTAGAGAGTCACGAATGGATCCTTTTGCGTAACAGTGTATGAGGCGCGTCTGAATTAACGTAATGTCATCCAAGCGAACACTCTTCGAAAAGATCTGGAACGCCCACTTGGTGGCGCAACCGAGCGGTCGATCTCCGATCATCTACATCGATTTGCATCTGGTGCACGAGGTGACTTCGCCGCAGGCCTTCGATGGTTTGCGCGTTTCGGGAAGAAGGGTCCGGCAACCCGCACGTACCGTCGCTACCGTCGACCACAATATTCCGACCGAGCCGCGCGGAACCCCGATTACCGATCTAATCGCCGCGAAACAGATTGCCGCGCTCCAGGCCAACTGCAAGGAATTCGCGGTGCGGCTGTTCGACATGGATTCGCCGGACCAGGGGATTGTCCATGTGATCGGCCCGGAGTTGGGGCTGACGCAGCCGGGGATGACGATCGTCTGCGGCGATAGCCATACCAGTACCCACGGCGCATTCGGCGCGCTTGCGTTCGGCATTGGCACGTCGGAAGTGGAGCACGTGCTCGCGACCCAGTGTCTGGCCCAGCAGACGCCGAAGACGATGAAGATCGATGTACGCGGACGATTGCCTGAAGGCGTGACGGCAAAAGACATCGCCTTGGGAATCATTGGGCAAATCGGCACCGACGGTGCCACCGGGCACGTGATTGAATACGCGGGCGAGGCGGTGCGTGCGCTTTCTATGGAAGGCCGCATGACCCTGTGCAACATGAGCATTGAAGCTGGGGCTCGGGCCGGAATGGTGGCCCCCGACGAGGTGACATTTGGGTATGTGAAGGGAAAGAGATTTGCGCCTCGCGGATACGAATGGGAGCAGGCAGTCGATTACTGGCGCAGCTTGCCTTCGGACCAGGGAAGCACATTCGACAAAGTCGTCGAAATCGACGGAGCCCAGCTTTCTCCATTTGTGACTTGGGGAACGAATCCCGGAATGGTGGCTCCGGTGACAGGACAGGTGCCGGATATCGGCGGGTTGAAAGAATCCGATCGCCGCGCAACCGAGCTTGCCTTGCAGTACATGGGGTTGGAGCCTGGGAAGCGCATTCAAGACATCGGGATCGACCGGGTTTTTATTGGATCGTGCACCAACTCGCGGATTGAAGATTTACGGGCGGCAGCGCGCGTGGCTCGAGGCCATCATGTGAGTGCGAAGGTGCGCGCCATGGTGGTTCCAGGGTCGCAGACCGTAAAGCGGGCGGCCGAGCAGGAAGGGCTGCATCAGATTTTTTTGGATGCGGGTTTCGAGTGGCGCGAATCGGGATGCTCGATGTGCCTGGGGATGAATCCCGACATTCTGCAACCTGGCGAGCGCTGTGCTTCCACCAGCAACCGGAATTTTGAAGGCCGGCAAGGACGCGGGGGACGAACCCATCTGGTAAGTCCGATGATGGCGGCAGCGGCGGCGATTGCCGGACACTTTACGGATATTCGCAATTGGAAATTCCAATGACCCTAAGGAACGGGCAGTGAAACCATTTCGTACCCATCGCGGCCGGGTCGCTCCGCTTGATCGCGTGAATGTCGACACAGACCAGATCATTCCCAAGCAGTTTCTGAAACGCATTGAACGTACCGGCTTCGGCCAGTTCCTATTTTATGATTGGCGTTTTTCCGCGGATGGAAAGAAGAACGCGGGTTTTGTTCTGGACGAGCCGCGCTACAAAGGCGCAAGTATTCTTGTCGCTGGAAGGAATTTTGGCTGCGGCTCCTCGCGGGAGCACGCGGTCTGGGCATTGGCCGATTTCGGATTCCGCGCCGTCATTTCGTCCTCCTTCGCCGACATCTTCGCCAACAACAGCACGAAAAATGGTTTTCTTACTGTGCTGCTGAGCGAGGATGAGGCCTCTGCGGTGATGCGTCGCGCCCGCGAAATGGAAAATTACCAGCTAACTGTCGACCTGGAGCAATGCGAGGTCCATGACGATCACGGCTTTTGCGCGAAGTTCCCCATCGACGAATTCGTCCGGCATTGCCTGCTTAACGGTCTGGACGATATCGGGCTCACCTTGCAACACGAAGGGGAAATTGCGGCTTATGAAGCCGTGCATCCGCTGCCACCCAGCCTGCAACCGGCCAAACCGTAAAGGCACGGTCAAAGCGAGTAAAGATTTGTAAAATGTTCGCCCTGGCCTTGACCTCTGCAATTCCACGGTTGATGCTGGCGGAGCAGGGTTCGACTATTGCGCCTGCGTTCCGGTTCCTACCTGAGCGTCTCCAGCGGGAGAACCTTTGGCGTAACCCGATACACTGCCGTTTCCCCGGCAGAGTTGCCGCAACCGAGTTGACAATGAATACGTCTAACCAACGGCAGGCTTTCGCCGATCCTGTGGAAAGTTGCAATGGGATTAGGATATTGAAGACCATCGATTCGCATTCTCCGCGCCACAAACTTGCGTTCCTCACCCGGAGCCGACTCCGACTGGTATTGACGCTTCTTCCTGGGTTATATTGCGCATTCTTCCTTGGCTGCAGCGCTGGCGATACCAAGCAGCAAAAGGCCCAAGCCGCTGCCCCGCGTACGGTTTCGGTCGCGGTCGCCAAAGTGGAACAGCAAGATGTGCCTGTTTACCTTACCGGGCTAGGCTCGGTGACGGCCTTCAATACAGCAAACATCAAGGGTCGCGTTGATGGCCAGATCATGCAGGTAAACGTAAGAGAAGGCCAGAACGTGAAACAAGGGGAGCTGCTGATCGTAATCGATCCGCGACCCTACCAGGTGCAACTGGAACAAATGCAGGCGCAACTGTTCAAGGATCAGGCGACGTTACGTGACGCAAGACTGAACTTGGACCGCTATACATCGTTGATTCCCTCCGGCAGCATTGCGCAGCAGCAAGTCGATACCCAGAAAGCCACAGTGGATCAACTTGATGGACAGGTGCGTACCGACCAGGCACAGGTGAATAACGCCAAGCTTCAGATTGTTTACTGCCACATCACCGCTCCCTTCGCCGGACGTATCGGTTTGCGGCAGGTGGATCCGGGGAACATCGTGCACGCATCCGACACCACTCCCATGCTGATCCTCACGCAATTACAACCGATCGCGGTGATCTTCACCCTGCCCGAGGATCAGTTGCAGACGGTTTCCAAGCACATGAAGAACTCCACGCTGCAAGTGGATGCCTACAGCCGGGACAACCAGACCAAGCTGGCGACCGGCAAACTGCAGACGATTGATAACCAGATTGATCCGACGACGGGCACCGCGAAGCTGAAAGCCGTATTCGACAACGCCGACAACCAACTCTGGCCCAACCAGTTCGTGAATGCGAACCTGCTGCTCGAGACGCGGAAGAACAGCACCGTGCTGCCTACGGCCGCAATTTTGCGCGGTCCGCAAGGAACGTTCGTCTATGCCTTGAAGGCCGACAAAACCGTCGAAGCGCGCACGGTAGCCATTTCGCTGACTCAGGGCAATATCACGACCATTACGAGCGGCCTGAATCCAGGGGACATGGTGGTCACCGATGGCCAGGATAAGCTGCAAACCGGCAGCAAAGTAGAACCGAGAAATACCGCCCCCGGCAATGCGCCCAACGGAGGAAACGGGAGTGGCGCTCCCGCATCGGGAACCCCGGCTTCATGAGTCCTTCAAGACTGTTTATTCTCCGGCCAGTGGCGACCACTCTGTTGATGGTGGGCGTGCTGCTGATCGGCTGGGTGGCGTTCCTGCAACTTCCCGTCTCCGCCCTGCCCGAAGTCGACTATCCGACCATTCAGGTCGTGACGTTTTATCCCGGAGCGGATCCCGACGTAATGGCGTCGTCGGTTACCTCGCCGCTGGAGCGTCAGTTTGGCCAGGTTCCAGGACTGAGCCAGATGACCTCCACGAGTTCGTTTGGTAGCTCGGTGATTACCCTGCAATTTGCGCTCGACCAGAATATCGACGTCGAAGAGCAACAGGTGCAGGCCGCCATCAATTCAGGATCGACCTACCTGCCCACGGATCTGCCAAATCCCCCAATTTACAACAAAGTGAATCCTGCGGACGCGCCGATTCTGACGCTGGCCATGACATCGGACTCGCTTGCTTTATCCAAGGTGGAAGATCTCGCTGACACTGCTCTGGCGCAAAAAGTCTCGCAGCTGCCGGGAGTGGGCTTGGTTTCCATCAGCGGTGGGCAGAAGCCCGCGGTGAGAATTCAGGTAAACCCAACCGCACTTGCCTCCTACGGATTGAGCCTCGAAGACATTCGCACGGCGATGGCCCAGGCCAATGTCGATCAGGCGAAGGGTGTCATCGACGGAGCGCGCCAGTCCTACACCATCGGAGCCAATGATCAACTTTTCTCCAGTGACCAGTACAAACCAGTTGTCGTTGCTTACCGCAACGGCGCGCCGGTGCGTCTCAGCGACGTGGCCAACGTTATCGACGGCACGGAGAACACCCACCTTGCTGCCTGGATGAATCTGACTCCAGCGGTGATTGTGAACGTCCAGCGACAGCCGGGGGCGAACATCATTAGCGTGGTTGACCGGATCAAGAAGCTGTTGCCGCAACTACAGGCGTCGCTGCCTTCGGCGGTGAAGGTGCAGATTCTCACGGACCGGACCACAACCATCCGCGCGTCCGTAAAAGATGTTGAGCTCGAATTGGCCCTGACCATTGTGCTGGTGGTCATCGTTATTTTCCTTTTTCTCCGAAACCTGCGAGCGACATTTATTCCCAGCATCGCGGTTCCACTATCGATCGTGGGAACGTTTGGCGTGATGTACGTTCTCGGTTACAGCCTCAACAATCTGACGCTTATGGCGTTGACCATCTCCACCGGATTCGTGGTGGATGACGCCATCGTGATGATTGAAAACATCGACCGCTACCTCGAAGCCGGGGATTCGCCGCTGGATGCGGCGCTGAAAGGTTCGGAGCAGATTGGCTTCACCATTGTGTCGCTCACCGTGTCACTGATTGCCGTGCTCATTCCGCTGTTATTTATGGGCGATATTGTCGGACGGCTGTTCCGTGAATTCGCGGTTACATTGGCGGTAACGATTCTGGTGTCTGCAGGGGTGTCCTTAACCTTGACGCCCATGATGTGCGCCAAGCTGCTCAAACACCGCAAGGAAGGCGAGAAGGGACGCTTTTACGAGGTCACGGAAGATTATTACAACCGGGTCATTGCGTTTTACGGACGCACCGTAAAGTTGGTGTTGAAGCACCAGCCGGCAACTTTGCTCGTCACTTTCGGAACCTTGGTTCTCACCCTGCTTCTCTACGTAATCGTGCCCAAAGGCTTTTTCCCAGTGCAGGATACCGGCGTGATTCTTGGAATTTCGCAAGCTCCCGACAACATTTCGTTTAACGCCATGGCCCTGCACCAGCAGGAACTGGCGAAAATGATCCTGCAAGATAAGGATGTGGAGAGCCTGTCGTCATTCATTGGCGTCGACGGCACCAATACGACTCCCAACAGCGGCCGCATTCAGATCAATTTGAAGCCGCGCGATCAACGCAGCGATGACGCTTCCGCAATTATCCGGCGGTTGCAGCCTGAACTCGCGAAGGTGGATGGCATCACTCTGTATATGCAGCCGGTGCAGGATCTGACGGTGGAAGACCGCGTAAGCCGAACTCAGTTCCAGTACTCCATCGAAGACGCGGATGCGCAGGAGTTATCGCAATGGACTCCCAAACTCGTGGACAAATTGCGCTCAGCACCTGAATTACGCGATGTCGCCACCGACCAACTCAACGGCGGCCTCAGAACCAACATCACGATCGATCGTGATACCGCGTCCCGGCTGGGAATTCTTCCTCAGGCGATCGACAACACGTTGTACGACGCCTTCGGGCAGCGATTGGTCTCAACCATCTTCACGCAGTTGAATCAGTACCATGTCGTGCTGGAAGTCCTTCCCAGCTTTGCCCAGACGCCCGAGGCGGTGAACGACATCTATATTCGCCCTAGCAGCACAATAGCGAATTCTGGCGCGCCTACCGCCAATGCCGCCACGGCCACAACCAGCGGAACTCCGGTTCCGATTTCAGCTTTTACGCGTACACAGTCGACGAACACTCCGCTCTCGGTGAACCATCAGGGACAATTTCCCGTGGTAACCCTGTCCTTCAACCTGGCGCCGGGCGCTTCTTTGGGCGAAGCGACAAAGGCCATCCAGCAGGCGGAGAAAGACATTCAGTTGCCGGCCAGTATTCATGCTTCATTTCAGGGGACGGCCGCCGCATTCCAGAATTCTCTTTCCAGCGAACCGTGGTTAATTTTGGCGGCTGTGATTACCGTTTACATCGTGCTCGGCGTCTTGTATGAGAGCTACATCCACCCGATTACGATTCTTTCAACTCTGCCGTCCGCCGGCGTCGGCGCGATTTTGGCGTTGCAGCTCACGGGAAACGATCTCACCGTGGTCGCTCTCATCGGCATCATTCTGCTGATTGGCATCGTCAAGAAGAACGCTATTATGATGATCGATTTCGCGCTCGAGGCCGAGCGCGAGGAACACAAGCCGCCGGAAGAGGCCATCTTTCAAGCCTGCCTGCTGCGCTTCCGTCCCATCATGATGACGACGATGGCGGCGTTGCTCGGCGGCCTGCCTCTGGCCCTGCTGCCTGGTACTGGCGCGGAGCTGCGGCGTCCACTCGGCATTACGATCGTGGGCGGCTTGATTCTTAGCCAATTGCTTACGCTTTACACGACTCCGGTGGTCTATCTGTGGTTTGACCGGCTGGCCCATCGATTTGAGAAATACAAGATCGGCAATCCGATTCCGCACGAAGCTGCTCCAGGAGATGCTTCGGCGGATTAGGCTTTGCGGTTCGAAAGCATGAGTATTTCTGCTCCATTTATCCGGCGCCCGATTGGCACGTCGCTGCTGGCGGCGGCGCTCCTGCTCTCTGGAATTCTCGCCTTCAATTTTCTGCCGGTGGCGTCGCTGCCCCGCGTGGATTTCCCGGTCATTGGTGTGGGAGCAGGCTTGCCGGGAGCGGACCCACAGACGATGGCGTCTGCGGTGGCGACCCCGCTGGAGCGGCAGTTTGGCCGCATCTCCGGGGTCAATCAAATGACGTCGACCAGCCAACTGGGGTCGACCAGCATCGTGCTGCAATTTGACTTGAACCGGAACATCGACGCCGCCGGCCGTGACGTACAGGCCGCCATCAACGCCGCGCGCAGCCAACTTCCGGCGAACCTGCCGAGCAATCCAAGCTATCGCAAAGCGAATCCCGCAGACGCACCAGTCCTGATTTTGGCGCTGACCTCCGACACCATGACGGTGCCGCAAATGTACGACGCCGCGGATTCTATCCTGGCGCAGAAGCTGGCACAGGTGGATGGTGTGGGCCAGGTATTCGTCGGCGGAGCGGCGCAACCGGCGGTGCGCGCTGAAGTGAATCCGATGCTGCTCAACAAGCTCGGGGTCGGGCTGGACACGGTGCGTACGGCGCTGAATGCAGCTAACGCGAACCGGGCGAAGGGACAAGTAGCGAATGCGACAACTTCCTGGTCTTTTGGCGATAGCGACCAACTTTTTACCGCGGATGAGTACCGTCCGCTGATCGTCGCTTACCACAACGGTGCGCCCGTGCGTCTGGGAGACGTTGCCGATGTGCAGGATTCGGTTTCCGATGTTCGCAACATCGGCCTGGCCAACGGCAAGCCCGGCGTTCTTATCATTGTCTTTCGCCAGCCGGGAGCCAACATTATTGACACGGTGGACCGGGTGACCGCGTTGATGCCGTATCTGCAGTCCTCGATCTCTCCGGCGATTGCACTCTCGGTTGCCATGGACCGCACCGTCACCGTACGCGCTTCGGTGAAGGACATTGAATTCACGCTGATTCTTTCCATCATTCTTGTAATCCTCGTGGTGTTTGCTTTCCTGCGAACCGTGCGCGCTACGATTATTCCCAGTGTCGCCGTACCGCTTTCGCTGGTCGGAACCTTTGGAGGCATGTATCTCCTGGGCTTCAGCCTGGACAATTTGTCGCTCATGG
>JAUTWY010000603.1 GCA_030838305.1 Acidobacteriaceae bacterium | reverse complement strand
GGCGGCCGCATGCAGGATCAATTTGCCGGCAGCGCGGGTGGGCGATTCGGCCCGGACAAAAAGTTCGGCGTCCTTTTCGGCGGGAGCTACGATTACAACGCTCGCGGCATCAACGATGTGGAACCGGCGCCGGCAATAAACGATCTGCCGAACGGCAACACTTTCCTCGGCCCGAACACGGAGGATCTTCGTAACTACCACTACGACCGGACCCGCTACGGTTTCGGCGGAGAACTCGATTACAAGCTGGGAAATATGTCATCGGTCTACCTGCGCGGCCTGTTCTCGAAGTTCAGGGATTTTGGCCAGGATTGGATCTATTCGCCCGGCATCAATGGTTTCGTCACCAGCCCGAGTGACGCGAACAATACCTGCGGTATCACGGACGTCTCCGGCGTCCAGGGCTGCGGCGCCGTCAGCTTCACCGATGTGTACCGCACGCCGGGGGAACAGATTTTCAGCGTGCAGGCGGGGGCGCGCCATGCCCTGAAGAGCACACTCATCGCTTATACCGTAGCTCTTTCACAATCGAACTATACGGGCGGCTTCCCGCGCGCCACTTTCGATGGTCCCGGGTCCTCCGACAACAGCGTAGCGTTCGGCGTCACGACGAAAGATCCATTTGTTCCAAAGTTTCCGGTACTCAATGGAGTGAACCTGTACGACCCATCCACCTACACCTTGAGCCGTGCTTCCACCGAGAACGACGGCATTTTTGAACGGGATGCCGTCGGCGCCATCTCCCTGAACAAACAATACTCCGTAGGCTCGCACTCGAGTTCGTTCGAAGTCGGCTTCAAGGGGTGGGATGCCAGAAAAACCTCGCTCATCGATCGCGAGAATTTCAATGCCGCCGGCGGCCAGCCCATGACTCAGTTCCTCAGCAACTTCAAAGACAATAACTATTATTTTGGAAACTATAACTTCGGCCCCGTGACCGATTTCTCGAAGATCCTGAGCGCCCTTCAGCCCGGCGGGACCACCCCGGACGTGATCAACAATCTGCAAAATGACTTTGACATCACCGAACGAATCTGGGCGGGATATGCCATGAACACCATCAGCTTCGGCGCGTTGCGGGTGCAGGCCGGGGTGCGCGTAGAAGCAACTCAGGATTCGCTTCGCGCCAATAACATCACTCTGGACCCGTCGTCGGGAGACTTCCAATCGTCCACTCCCGTCAGCAGCAATAACAGTTACACTAATGTTTTCCCCAGCATACAGGCCCAATACCGCATCGGCTCCGATACGATTCTTCGCGCCGCTTATGGCATGGGAATCGCGCGGCCCAATTTTGGCGACCAGGCCCCGTTCGTGCTCGACGATCCCACTTCCAGCATTCCGGTTTCCGCAGGCAACCCCGCGCTGAAACCCACCCACGCTCAAAACTTCGACCTTCTGGCCGAGCACTACCTGAAGCCGCTGGGCCTGATCCAATTCGGATTTTTTTACAAGGCTTTAACAGATCCCATCTATTTCGTGGAATCCACGCGGCAGGTTCCGCCGTACCAGGGTCTGCAGCAAATCGCGCCCATCAACGGACCCAACGCTCACATCACGGGCCTCGAAATGGCGTGGCAACAGAGGCTCACCTTTCTGCCCGAAGCGCTCAAAGGCATGGGGGTCAGGGCGAACTACAGCTACACCACTTCGCAGGCGACCTTCCCCGCGGGTGCTGGCCGAACGGACCACCCGACCCTTCTTCGCACCGCTCCAAATAACTGGAACTTCGATGTGACGTACGACAAGAAGGGCTTTTCGGCGCGCATGGGACTCACGCATAACGATGGCTACATTTGGGCCTACGGCGGAGGTCCCAGCAAAGGCCCGGACGGCGACACCTACCTCTATCCCCACACCCAGGTGGACGCGCAGGTGAGTTACTGGATTCCCCGCAGCCACGGATTGCAGGCCATCGTTTCCGTGTTGAATTTGAACAATGAAGTCTTCGGTTTCTATCTTGGAAGCGAACAGTACCCGATCCAGCGGGAATATTACAGCCGGACGATCTCTGCCGGATTGCGTTGGACGCCATTCGCCCATCCCGAAACCCAGTAGAGTCAGTGCGGCATATGCCGTGCCATTTCAATTCGTATGCTGAAGTTAGAATCGCAAGACGATTCCGGTGGAGAATCGCAGATTGTTTTCCTGCGTGGCCAAGCCCTGAAACCGGCCGGGGCCGTAAGCGCTTCCGTACAGTGAGTTCAGATCGAGAGTGGTGTGAAAGTAGTCCAACTGTCCCACTCGCAAAGCGAATCGCTGCGATAGTTTGTAGTCGACCCCACCTCCAAGAGCGATGGCAAAATCGTTGTACGAGCTGGCGAAGGAGGTCACTGGAGACGAGGTGCCGGTGATGGTGCTCGCACTCAGGCTGGCTCGATCATAGCCAAACAGGGCGTGTACAAAGGGAGTGATTTTCGCTTTGGCGCGGTAGGAAATCACAGGTCCCGCCATGAACGAATATCGGTTCATGGTGGGTAATCGGGAAACAGTACCGGAGGCAGTGATGGGTGTACCGTACTGGCCGCCGAAATCAGCCACGATTCCGATCCAACGGTCGAAGTTGAACTGCGCCTCTGCGTTCCAGCCATTGAAATTCGATCCCACTCCGAACGTCCCAGGATTCTGGTGCAGTTGCAAATCCAGAGTCGAACTGGTCAGTCCGCCGGTACTTGCTCGCAGGAAGGAGTAACCGCCGAATACCTCCACCTTCGGAGTCGAGTCTTGCCCCCATGCAGGTAAACCAGTCACAGCGATCAGGATAATCATTGCGGCAGAACAACGAGTCATTTCCACTTTCTCCCTTTTGGAATGCTTGCCATGAATGTCTTGTATGAAGGGAGTGAGAACCGGAACGCACGCGAACGGGTTGTACTTCGGCGAGTAATTGTAGGTAAAGGTTTGTAAGGGTTCTTGAACGTGACGGGCCCGCTGCAACTAACGAACTCGTTAGGGTCGCCGCTCGGGATCGATGGTCTGGTCGAGATAGATCCAGAGCACGTGTGCGAAGAATGAAATCGTGGGCGCGAGCGGAAGATCTCTCTCGCGCAGGATTCACCAAACCTTCAGATTCCCGGCTTAAACTTACGACCTTGAGAACGGAGACCGTAAATGGCAAAACGTCAATTTCAAGCACTGCTGATTTTGACTGCTCTTATCTCAGTGACAGGGGGTGCGAGTGCTCAAACCGCGACTGTTCAAACTGAAACGAAAAAATCCAGCGACAACCCTTCTTCCGCGTCCCCAGCGGCAAGCGCCTCCGATCCCGTCCTGGTCGGTGCTGGAGACATTGCGAGTTGCGATGCTCTGGCCGGCGCGGAGGCCACGGCCAAGCTGATTGACAAGATTCCGGGTACGGTCTTCGCGGCAGGAGATCTCGCTTACCCGGATGGTTCTGTCGAGGACTTCGCAAACTGTTACGGGCCCACATGGGGCCGTTTCAAAGACCGGACACGCCCCACGCCTGGAAATCACGAGTATCACAGCGGCGGGGCCCTCACTTACGCAAGCTACTTCGGAACCGCAGCGGGTGACCCCAAGAAGGCGTATTACAGCTACGAGCTGGGTGCGTGGCATGTAATCGCGCTGAACAGCGAATGCGCCGAGGTTGGCGGTTGCGATGCTTCTTCAACGCAGGTGCAGTGGCTGAAGCAAGACCTCGCGCAGCACTCCACGGTTTGCACTCTTGCTTATTTTCACAAACCGCTGTTCAGTTCGGGAGCCAAGCACGGTAACGGTCCCGACATGAAGGTGTTTTGGCAAACGCTGTACGCCGCTGACGTGGATGTTGTCCTGAATGGTCACGACCACGACTATGAGCGGTTTGCTCCGCAGGATCCAGAGGGGCACGCCGACATGCTGCACGGCATTCGCGAATTCGTTGTCGGCACAGGTGGCAAGAACACACACCGGACTTTCGCCGCTCCCAAAGCAAATAGTGAAGTGCGGCAAGCCGATACCTACGGTGTGTTGAAACTCACACTGCACGCATCGAGCTACGACTGGGAATTCGTCCCAGAAGCAGGGAAGAGCTTCAAGGATTCAGGCACCGGCACATGTCACTAGCGTCGACGACGCTGAGTCGCAGCGGTCTTCAAGGTCGCGGCTCAGGGTCGATGGTCTGATCCAGATAGATCCAAAGTACGCGGGCGAAAAGTGTGATCGTGGGCGCCAGGGGCAGGAATAACACGATGGCCCAGATGGTATCTTTCGTGATCCACCAGCCAGTTACCGACCACAGTAGCGCGGCGATAAGAGTAACGATCACGATACCCAGACCGTAACTGACGTACA
>JAUTWY010000596.1 GCA_030838305.1 Acidobacteriaceae bacterium | reverse complement strand
TTGCCGCTATGAGTTCCTGGCCTAAGCTATCGTGCAATTCACGGGCAATGCGCCGATGTTCCTGATCTTGCATTGCGATAAGTTTGCTGGAGAGGCGGCGGAGTTCTCCATTCAGGGCTTCTAACTGTTGCGCCCGGCGATGCAATTCGGCAAACACTGAAACCTTGGCCCGCAACAATTCGGGAGCAACCGGTACGGAAATGTAATCGACCGCTCCTGCCTTGTAGCCCTTGAGTCGGTCGAGATCGCTCAGCAGCAACGCTGAGATAAAGATGATTGGGATTTGCTGAAAGCGAGGATGTTGGCGGATCACATCCGCCAATTCAAACCCATCCATTTCCGGCATACACACATCCATCAGGACGACGGCCACATCAGTCTTCAACAAAAGTTCCAGCGCTTCTCTGCCGGAATTAGCCTTGATTAGGTTTTCCCCCAGCTCACCGAGAATGACCTCATAACTGAGCAGCTTACCCGGCTCATCGTCGACCATGAGGATGTTGATCTTGCTCTTGGCGCTCATTTCCTTGCGACCTCTTTGTTCACACCACAAACCTGAATTCCGCAATTGTGCTTTTTACTACTTTAAATACGGGGAATGCTCTAGGGTCTTCACCGTAGCACGAAAGTGGCTTGTGCGCCTTGTCGATAAAACATGGCATACACGAACCACTCGTAGTTCAGATGTCCACGGCCCGTCTCTGTGGCGAGGACGGATTGACAGGTGGCAGTCTCACGCGCTCAATATGTTCGCGGAAAGCTGCTCTCAGTTGTATGAGAATTTCGTGCAGTTCGGCCGGATCCTCGCTCGCAACAGCCCAGGCACACAGTTGCCGAGTCCGGTCCTCTAGTCGCCTGAACATAAGTATAAATGAAGACAAACTAGGCCAGAGTACTGGTAGTGTCCCATATGTCAACTCATTGTTCGATACAGCACATTCCGTAGACGCGCAGCATTTGCACATTTAGAGCGGGCGCCCTTGGCCCGCTGCCTTTGACCTTGCCTTTTTCTTTTGGTTTTGCATTTACGCAGGTATATTTTTTCATCCGATGCCAATAGACTTGAAAAAATGGCTTGGCTTTCGTCCAAATTTTCATCTGATCCAGATTTTAAAAAATCCAGATCAAATCGCTAAAATCTCCGGGCTCAATCACCACTGTTAGGGGCCAGAGGTAACCCAGGAATAAAGCGCCAAAGGGGCGAAAGACGAGACTCCTCCGCGACACACGGACGTTCCCCGATTTCCCAATAACCCGACACTCCTCGAATCCAAACGGAACTAACCACGCCCCAGCTCGGGAAGGGCACGACTTCGAGTCTTGCCACAAGGTGCGTCAAATCATCCGGCTTTAGCCGCTAAGGGCCTGCCTTTTAACAGGTTCGCCTGCATCACTCGCACAGAGGCTGCCCTATCCCTTTGCAAGAGCCTCGCAGTGGTTATGCGAAAAGGGTCCCATTAGAAGCCTTCCGGTGCTGTCCTTTAGTGATGCTGCAATCCCCGACGCCGAGCGTAATCATTAATCAACTCACAACCAGGCTTGGCCCCAACTATGGAATGCCCACACTGCCACAGGCAAACAAGCCTTCATTCGAAGAATTGCGGATCCTGCGGCGGTCACATTCCGCCCGCTCAGCACTTGCTTGAAGAATCAGGCATGGTCGCGCCCGCGTCCCCGACGACAAGCGCGCCGCCGAAGCGCGTTCCGCCGGAGCAGAAAGACGACTCTTTTTGCCGAATAGCAACCCTGGGCGATCGCTTGATTGCGTTTGCGCTTGACAGCACCTTCCTTTTCGGTGCATTTGCCGTTGTGGATGCCTGGGCCTTCATGCGCTGGGGCATTGTCGACGGAACAGAACTGAAGCTGACACTCGCCGCACTCCTCGTTGCCGAGGCTCTTAATACCGCAATTTTCTTTCTTTATCTCTGGCTGCTGGAAGCGAGTTTCGGCGCCACCCTGGGGAAAGCGATGGTCGGCATCCGGGTTGTCCGGATGACCGAGCGCACCCCGCTTGCGGCTCTCGCAATCCGCAATCTCCTCCGCGTCGTGGACGGGCTCGGCTTCTACCTTGTAGGTGCCGTGGTTGCAGGTTGCTCCAAGATTCATCGCCGTGTTGGAGACATCTGTGCCGGCACTGTCGTGATCGAAGAACACTTCGGTTACTGGGTGAAGATCGCCGCCCTCGCGCTTTGGACCACAGTTCTCGCGGGTGCCGCCTGGTCTGTTCCTCGCATCTGCAAGACCAACGCCGCGTTGCCGTCTCGTTACCTGAACCAGGTGGTTGTCCAGGTTGGTCGAAGCGAAAACTCGGCTTACTTTACGGTCGCCAGTCTCCACGTGGAAGTTCAGCTAACTTCAGCAACGGGGCGGTAGACTGGCTGAGGCCGCCTTTTAAGATGTTCGCCCGCATCATTCCCACAGATGGTGCCACCCACGTTACCCTTGACGCAGCGGGTGTTCTCGTTTAGTCCGTCGTTGATGGTCACGCTCTCGGTTCCAAAGACAGCAAAATTGGGCAATGGGATTTGAAGTTGAATGTTACTGGCATCAGTCATCGGGCCCTGCCCGAAGCTGTTTGACCACGGCATCACTGCTAATGCCATCATCACAGAAAGCATTGTTTTGGTCATTAAGGTGATCCTTCCTTCTGGGGATCATATTCCAGCCGGAAGCTGCGCGGCCCACGTTGTAGTGTTGCCGGTTCACATGGCACGCCAATATGGTCGCGCATCGAGCGAATCCGGTTGGGAGTTCGATGCTTTCCTGGCGCCCTGTCAATATGCAAGGAATTTCACATTCGTATCGCTGCCCTATGTCGAAAGGGTTGTGAAAGGTAAACATGGGGGATGGACCATTCTGGAACTGGTGTACGATTTACTCGCGTTCATCCATCGACCATGAAACTTTCCCAGATCGCCTCCGCCCTCAACGCACGCCTGGACAATGGTTCACCTGACACCGAAATCACCGGCCTCAACGGCATCGAGCAAGCCGGCCCCGGAGAAATCACTTTCGTCGCCAACCCAAAGTATGCCGCCGCGGCCCGGCTGACCAAAGCCGCGGCCGTGATCGTCGCCGAAAGCTTTCCTGCGATTCCTGCGGCCACGCTGCGCGTCGAAGACCCTTATCTCAGCTTCGCTCGCGCTCTCGAACTCTTCCACCAGCCGCTGCGCTATGCCCCAGGGGTGCACGCCACTGCCGTCGTCCACCCCACCGCCAAGATCGGACGCGGCGCTCACATCGGACCTTATGTCGTAGTCGACGAGAATGTCGAGATTGGCGCCGACGCCGTACTGCTGCCGCACGTGGTGATCTATCGCGGCGTAAAAATCGGCAATGGTTTTTTCGCCCACGCTCACGCCGTGGTTCGCGAAAACTGCCGCGTCGGTAACAACGTGTTACTGCAGAACGGCGTCGTGATCGGCTCCGACGGCTTCGGCTTCGCCAAGAACCGTGAAGGACGCTGGTACAAGATTCCTCAGCCCGCTCCCGTCGTCATCGAAGATGACGTAGAAATCCAGGCCTACTCCTGCATCGACCGCGCCAGCGTCGGCGAGACCCGCATCCGCCGCGGCGTTAAGATCGATAACCTCGTACAAGTCGGCCACGGATCACAGGTCGGCGAAGATGCACTGCTGTGTTCCCAAGTAGGCCTCGCTGGCTCGACCGAAATCGGCAATCGCGTCATCTTGACCGGTCAAGTCGGTGTGGTTGGCCACTGCAAGATCGGTGAAGGTGCCATAGTCACGCCCCAAAGCGGCGTCGCGAATGACGTTCCCGCAGGAGCCCTGGTCAGCGGCGCTCCCGCTGTCGATCACAAGCTGTGGTTGAAATATTCCGCGTTGTTACCCAGGCTGCCGGATATGGCGCGCGCGCTACGAGCAAAAAAGTCGAAAGAATAGGAATTGAGAAGGATGTCCAGTTTCAGTTGTGCAAGTCCGCAGGCGAGTCGAGTGAGATGTTTCCTTCGTGTACGTTCGTGTCCGGACCCTGCCCTGAGCAAGTCGAAGGCTGGTTGATAAGTTCTTGTCTGTATTCCCCAAGCAATCCGCTGTCGATCACCGTTCGCACCTTCTCCATCAAACACTCGCGACTGCCAAAATCTTTCGGCTCAATCGGCGCATGAAACGTCACAGTCACAACTCCGGGCTTGATCGCAAATCTTCCCTTCGGCATTACATAATGCGTTCCCGCGATAGTCACCGGAACTACCGGAACTCCACATTCCATCGCCAAATAAAACGGTCCCTTCTTGAAAGGCAGCAGTTTTCCATCGAAGGAGCGATGGCCTTCCACGTAGATTGTCATGTTGAGCCCGTGCTGCACAACCTGCTTGGAGACGCGGACCGATTCGATGCCTGCATCGCGATTGCCGCGATCCACCGGAACCAGCGATCCCATTCGCATCGCACGCCCCAGAATTGGATAAGTGAACAATTCCTTCTTCACCATCACGGAAGTGCGCCGCGGAATCAGAGGAATTGTAATCGGCGGATCGAGATTCGACACATGGTTCGACATGAAGATATAAGTACGCGCTGGATCCAACTTGTCGAGCCCTACAGTCCGCACTCGCACCCCGGTCAGCCGAACTCCATTCCACGCGCCAAACATGAAAAGACGGTAAAGCAAACTGACATCACGAGTGATAATGGTCCACGGAAAACCGATCAGCGCCGCCACCGGCGCAGCCAGGACCCAGAACACGAGCATCGTCAGCGTGCGAATCATCAGTGTGAATTGCCTTATCTTGAATGCGTCTGTTGCAGAATCTGCGCTTCGCCTTTGAGCCATGCAGCGCGCCGTTCCCGCTGCGCGGCGTTCAGGTTGTCAATATCTTTGAGCGTGTATGAGACTTCGTCGCGGCTTCCGGCTTTCCACTTCAACTCGCGCTCGCTGCCTCGACGTCCTCGAACCTTAACTGTGATTGTGTCGCCCGGACGCAGCCGCGCCGTACTCTCCGACGATTCCTCTCCAACGATTGCTCCGTTGATTTCCACAATGATATCGCCGACTTTCAGACCCGCGATTGCCGCGCCGCTCCCCTCAGTCACGGCCGCGACCGTCATCGGAGCATCAAAGTTTCGCGAGGCCAGGAAACCTGCGTCAACAATCGTGCTTCTTCCCACGACAAGTTCCAATCCAACCCCGCGAAAAAACTCGTTCCACGGAATTTCCTCCGTGCCCGCGACGTACTTCGCGAAGAACCATCCCAGATCGGCATGGCTCACCGCTTGAGTAGCCTCTCGCACACCTTCCGAATCCGCAAAGAACGCTCCCTTTTTTGCGTAGTTCTGATTCATCCACTGAAACACTTCGCGCAACGACGCCTTCCCCTGACTCGCCTCGCGCACCGCAAGATCCAGCACAATTCCCAACAACTCGCCTTTGTTGTAATACGAAATGCTGCGGTCAGGGCGGCG
>JAUTWY010000565.1 GCA_030838305.1 Acidobacteriaceae bacterium | reverse complement strand
TCGTTATAGAGCTGCGTCTTGCCGCGAGCAACGGCGAATCGCTTCAACGCGCTGGCAAATTTCTCCAGCGCGATCAGAACCGGATATTCGCATAAATAAGCGAACGCCAGACGAACGTGATCGGCGTGGTGGAAAGAAGATTCGGGCACGGTGTCGTTCTCAAAGCAGCGAATCAGTTCCTCGTTATTCATGAAAGCCTCGTAGCGTCGCCGTCCCCGGCGGCTGTGAGCCCGCTCTGAGCGAAGTCGAAGGGGCGGGCGTCCTCGCCGGCCGCTCCAACGGCGAGACAAACTCTCATGCGCCTTCAGGCGTTACACCATGGCCTCGGCGTGCCGGAGGTTCCTATCAGGGCACGTCTTCAGGCGTGCCGCAACTGCCTCGCCTTTCAATGCGCCTTCAGGCGCTGGGATTTCCACACCGTTACCTCTCTGCCGTACGCCTCCGCGCCGGACGCGCCTTGATCTCCTTCAACCGATGGCTCGCGCTGGAATCGAGATCAAAATCGTAAAACCTCTTCAACTCCCGAATACGCTCCAACGAAGCTGCGCTGAACGGCGTCTTGCCATCGAAGGCATGAAGAACAATCCCCTCCAGCAAGTCCCCCAGCGTCATGTCGTGATATTCGGCAAACCCCTTCAGGACTTTGAGCAGCCGCTTCTCCATGCGCACCCCGGTCTGGACGCGCTCGACCAGCAGCTTGTGATCCTCAACCATGGTACCAATGTACCACCGTATATAGATAAACACAACCCGGGCAGTGCATTTGTTTATAATCGCGTTTCAACTCGTGTGCGCCCGTAAGGCGCAATTCCCTGTCAAAGGATTCTCTTGGCTTTCGACGAGAATATTTACGAACTGCGCCGCCAGAAGCTGAAGCAGATCGAAGCTCTCGGACAAACCGCGTACCGCAGCAAGTACGATTTCACGCACACCGTCCCGCAGATCCTGGCGGACTACTCGGACAAGACCGCGGAGCAACTCGAGAATCCCCGGGTCAACGTGCGCGTCGCGGGACGCATCATGGCGATCCGCCTGATGGGCAAGGCCGGATTCTGCCACTTGCAGCAGGGCGGCCAGCGCCTGCAGATCTACGTGAAGAAAGATGCGGTCGGCGACAACGGCTTCGAGTTGTACAAACTGCTCGATCTCGGCGACCACATCGGCGTCAGCGGATATTTGTTTCGCACGCGCACCGGCGAACTCTCCATTCACGTGGAAGAGATCACGTTCCTCAGCAAAGACCTGCTGCCCCTGCCCGAGAAGTGGCACGGGCTCACCGATGTTGAGTTGCGCTACCGGCAACGTTACGTGGATCTGGTGGTGAATCCCGAAGTGCGGGAAGTTTTTTTGAAGCGCAGCAACCTGGTGCAGTCGCTGCGCCGCACCATGGAAGCACACGGCTTTATCGAAGTTGAAACCCCGATGATGCAGCCCATCGCGGGCGGGGCGGTGGCGCGGCCTTTCGTGACGCATCACAATACTCTCGACATGGATTTGTATCTGCGCATCGCGCCTGAGCTTTATTTAAAGCGACTGGTGGTGGGCGGCCTTGATCGCGTGTATGAAATCAACCGCAACTTTCGCAACGAAGGCCTGGGCTGGCGCTGGAATCCCGAATTCACCATGCTGGAGTTCTATCAGGCCTACACCAACTACCAGGGCGTGATGGATCTCACGCAGGAATTGATTACGCAAGCCGCAAAGGATGTGACCGGCGGAACGAAAACCAAATGGGGCGACAAGGAAATCGACTGGGCCAATTGGCAGCGCTTCACCATGCGTGAAGCCATCATTCACTATTGGCCCGAGGCTGCGGGCGTGAAGCCAGAGATGAGTGACTTCGCGTCTCACGACGGAGTCGCAAAGCTGGTTGAGCGCTTCAACCAGGCGCACGCGCACATGGCCTACGACCGCAGCGAGCCTGCGGGCAAAACGATCGCAAGTCTATTCGAGGCGGCTGCGGAGGAGCATCTCACGCAGCCAACAATTATTTACGAGTTCCCTACCGCTGTGTCGCCGCTCTCGAAACAGAAGCCGGACGACCCTGAGTGGACGGAGCGGTTTGAAATCTTTGCGGGACAGATGGAGATTGCCAACGGGTTCAGCGAACTTAACGATCCCGAAGATCAGCGGCGGCGCTTTGAGGGGCAGTTGAAAGAGCGTGCGCGCGGAGATCAGGAAGCGCACCAAATGGATGAAGACTACATTCGCGCGCTCTCGTATGGGATGCCGCCCGCCGGCGGAGTGGGCGTGGGCGTTGACCGGCTGTGCATGCTGCTGACTGATTCGCACACCATTCGCGATGTGATTCTGTTTCCGTTATTGCGGCCGGAAAAGAGCTTCCCTACAGAGGAGTCTTAGGTTTTGGTCTGTCCCAATGTCCATGTGGGAACCTTGGTACGTGCAATTATGTAGGAGTCTATTGTACGTACATTTCTGCTTAAGTCGACGATTCATGGCGTTAAGAGCGGTGCTTGTGTTTTCGACCGTAAGCGTACGTTAGCGGTTTGCGGCGGGAAGGAGGCTCGCGATTGAGTGTCGTCCCTGGCGGGACTCAATTCTGTACTTTTCTTGTTTCCCAGCACTTACGTGCTGGGCTAATGAATGGCGTCGCTTCGCGACTCGGCTTGGACAGGAATTTTCCCAAGTATCCAACAATGCACTAGAAGTGGGGCAACAACGCCTTCTATACTTTTTGCATCAGAGTTTGGTGAAGTATGGGCAGCGCTGCCGTAATGTCTGAACGATCTGGGCATTTGGTCGGTAGCGCTTTGCTTTCTCACCCAGGCAGGGTGTCGACACCACTGGGGCTGAAGACCGCTTCATTAGCTTTACCACGGTAGTTCACGCATTTGTAAACTTGTATTTGCAAGTTCTTCCGGAAGAAGAATCCTTACTTCGATGCTTTTCCGGAGCCGCCTTTTTCCGCTGAAGTTCTTTGCGGTTCGTAGGCGGGCTTGTCGGGGCTGAAGTTCGTGCCGAGATAATCGATTAGGGAATCACGGTCGGCGGGATCTACCAGCGCGCCCCACTTGATCATCTTGTCGACTTCTTTCGTCCACGTGGTTTTGCCGAGACGCTGTTGCAGGATAATGCGCGCGTCGTGGCATTCCGTGCAGGCCGTGGTGGCTTTGGCCTGCATTGTACCGGCGGGCAGATCGGCAGCGACTTTTGCGGGTGCGGGTTTCTGCGCTCGCGCTGAGAATGGCCACGTGAGTGAGAGCGCTAGAAAGGCGACTGCAGCGAACATCCTTGCGAAAGACTCTGGTGAGACTGCAGCTTGGGAAATCCAGCGCCTGAAGGCGCTGGCGTGCCGCAGCAGTGGCGGCATGCCGGAAGGCATGCCCTGATCCGAAACCCGAGGAACTGAGTCGTGGGCCCCCCAATCGTGCCGATCCGAATCACGCCTCCAGGAATCGGATTTCCGCGACGAGATGTTAAGCGACATGGATGTTCACCTGATCGATGGCGTTGTAGAGATAGCCGCTGGGATTCCAAACTGCGGTGGACGGTTGGGTGCGACTCTGGCTGTCGGTGGCTCGCGACATGATTGTGTGGTCGCCGCTCCTGGCAGGCTTCCAATCGTACGTCCATAAGCGCCAGGCGTAATGAGCCTGGTCATGGCTTAGCGTTGCAGGGTTCCAGGTCGTGCCACCGTCGGTGGAGATTTCAACTTTGGCGATGTCGGCTTCCCCGGCCCAGGCTGCTCCGTGCACAGCCACTCTGCCTGACTTTAATCTGGCGCCGTCGCTCGGGGCTGAGATCACAGACTTCACGCCGAGGGCGGTGACGGGGTGGGTATCTTCGGGATTCACGGCGTCACCCGGTTTCCCTGGCTGGTTCGGAAAGCGGTAGGCCGGACTCATGAAATTGCCGGCGAATTCTTTGTCGAGCACCTTGATTTCCGTAATCCACTTACAGGATGCCGCGCCGATCCAGCCCGGGACGAGAGCGCGCGCTGGAGAGCCGTGATGCCTGGTCAGTGGAGATCCGTTCATGTGGGTGGCGATGAGGGTATCGGCGTCGAGCGCCTTCTCGATGGGAATGCTGCGAATGAACGGCGGAACTTTGCCCGGGACTTCGTCGAGTCCGCGGAACATGACGTGCTTGCCCGTAGATTTCACTTCGGCACGTTGCAAAACATCGCGCAGACGAGGGCCGGAAAAGCGCGCCGTGCCCACCGCGCCCTTTCCCCATTGAACTCCGGGAACCTGAGGGCGATGCAAACTGCGGCCGTTGCCAGCGCATTCGAGTGTGTTCACGACCGAATGCGTTTCGAGCTTTGAGAGTTCTGCAAGGCTGACGATCAGCGGCTTCTCCACTTCGCCACCGATCGAAAGTCGCCAATCCGGGGTATTAAGCTCGCTCGGCTCATGCATGTGATTACGCACGAAGAAGTGCGGCACAGGCGTGAGCCAGGTATTGAAATACTCGACGGGAGACTCGAGGTCGACAAAGCGGTAGGAACGGACGATCATGCCGTTTTCGCCGGGGACCGCGAGGGATTGTTCTTGGGCAAACGCCCAGGTCAGGATGGGGGGACCTGCTCCTGCTACAAGCGCTGCTGCCGACACGTGCTTAAGGAAGTGACGTCTGGAGTTCATAGTTCAATTCCTGAGGGCTTTCGAGAGGCCGAGAACCGGTCTCGTCCCTGCGGGACCGGCGGAGCCCTCACAATTCTACCCGGCCTTCCGTTGCCAGGCTTTACACGCCGCAATCGTGTGGCGGCGTCAACCTATCGTTGTGCTCTCCAAGCTG
>JAUTWY010000484.1 GCA_030838305.1 Acidobacteriaceae bacterium | reverse complement strand
AGTATGATTCGCGAAATCCGTTCAACTTCCTGGATCTGACGGCGTTCGCAATCCCATGCACGACCCGGCCCGGACTGGATTCGACCACGATCACCGGTTCTGCCGCGGACTGCGTGCCCGGCACCCGTCATTTCGGGAACGAAGGCCGCAACTCTCTGCGTGGCCCGTCGTTTAAAGAGTGGAATTTCGCGCTCTACAAGACCACGTCGCTCACGGAGCGCGTGACCATGCAACTCCGTGCCGACTTCTTCAATATTCTGAATCACCCGAACTTCGCCAATCCATTTCTGCCCGCTTTCCTCGCGGACGCGGCAGGTCCCACCAGCCAGATTTGTAACGGCGGCGGTGGATGCGGGTTTGTGGCGAACGGCGCAGGCCGCGAGGTTGGCAACGCTGCGTACCATATCACCGCGACCGGCGATGTGGGCATCGGTAACCCATTCATCGGTGGAGGTGGACCGCGCGGGATCCAACTCGTGGCAGTTTTCAAATTCTAGCTGTAGCCTTGGATACTTTCGCTCCTTCCGGCGGCAGGAGCGTTTTGTTTTTTCAACCATCCATCACCTCCCGCCCGTCATATGACTTCCGTCACTAGGTAACCTGATTCGGCCAATGCTACGCTGCTCTCATAATCCTTTCCCCCAAAGCGTCTGTTACGGAGCTATTAATGCGTCGCTCGATCTGGGTCCTTATCGTAGCTATTGGCGTGTGCTTTGCCGCACCGCTTTATGCCCACCACGTCAAGCAGGCTGTCACCAGCGCGATGCCGGTAACCACGTCGTCGCCGCAGGCACGCGCACTCTACGAGAAGGGCATGCAAGACTACGAGAACCTTTACCTTGAGCGCTGCAACGAGGATTGGCGCGCTGCAGTTAAGGCCGACCCCAACCTGGCCGTAGCCTGGGCGTGGATTGCGTTCAACAGCAGCGATCCGAAAGAAATCAGTTCCGCCCGCGAGAAGGCTAAGTCCCTTTCACCGAAGCTGACCAAGGGAGAGCAGTTGATGGTCTCCTGGATCGTCAAGGTGCAGGAAGGCGACTTCATCGACGGCATTTCGGCCATGAACGATTTGCTGGAGATGTTTCCAAAAGATAAGCGCCTGCATTATCTCGCAGGCAATTGGCTGATGGGAGAAAATGGCGACGAGCAGGCCCGCAGAATCATGGAAAAAGCGCTGGCCCTCGACAAGAATTATCCCGCCGCGCTCAACGATCTGGCTTACCTGTACGCCCGTGATCGCGAATTTGCCAAGGCCTTCGCCGATATGGAGCGCTACGTCGCATTGCTGCCCACCGAACCGAATCCACAGGATTCCTACGGCGAACTGCTGCGCATGGCGGGAAACTTTGAAGGATCGTTGCAACACTACCGAGCCGCGCTGAAGATTGATCCGGATTTCGTTACCTCGCAGGTTGGCCTGGGAGATACCTACGCTCTGATAGGCAACCAGGAGCAGGCGCGTATCGAATACGACAAGGCCATTCGCTACGCCCACAACGAGGCGGACCGACTTCTGTACAGTATGCAGAAAGCTGCGACCTGGGTCCGCGAGGGCAAGTTTGCGGAAGCCAACAAGCTGTTACAAGAGATTGCGCTCACCGCTCACGCCAAAGAACAGGACCTGCAGGAAGCGCAGGCGTATCGGCAGGCGGCCGAGTATCAGGCAGACGACAACGCAGCCTTGACATATCTGCAAAGCGCGGAAGAGTCGCTGGGACATCGCAGCACGATTTCCCAAGGCGACAAAAATGAGGAGCTCTCCCGCATTCTGCGGAACCGCGCTGTGCGCGCCGCGCACAGTGGACACCCCGAACTGGCGGATCATTCTCTGAGAAAACTCGAAGCCATGGCCGGCGGCAGCCGCAACCGCGTCATCCTAAGTTCCTACAACGGCGCGGCAGGCACGCTGCTCATGGATCAGAAGAAGTTCAGCGAAGCCATCTCCTACCTTGAGGAAGATCAGGACAATCCCTTCACCATGGAACTCTTGGTGCAAGCCTACTACCAGACCAATCAATCCGATAAACTGCACGAGATCGAGGCCAAGTTGCGTGGGACGAATGTTGCCACGATGGAGCAGGCCGTGGTAGTACCGGCGATCCGGCTGCACCACCCGCAAATCTAAGCCGCGTCCAAAATAAGAGTTATACTGTCCGACGCCGCGCGAAGGTCAAAAGCCGTCGCGCTGGTGCTTTCGGATGAACATGCAGCATTGGGTTTCGAACTATCGGCTCCGCGTGAATGACCTGTAAAAATGACCTCTAAGATAGATCGGCGTTCGCGCGAACGAATTGCCACCACGCTTCCGGTGCGGGTGCGCGGCGCCGCGGCCAATACCGAATTGAGCGCCCAGACGCGTGATGTGAGCACGAACGGCGTATTTCTCTACACCGGGTCCCGAATGGTGGAAGGGTCGGACGTGGAGTTAATCCTTATCCTCCCCCCTGAACTGACTTCCGGGGAGAAGTGTTGGGTGTGCTGTCACGCCCGCGTGTTGCGGGTGGAACAAGGCCCGGGCAGCGACTTTGGAGTCGCGGCTGAGATCCGTCGGATGGAGATACTACGGGAAATTCCAGCTTAGGCGGGACTGCCCGCTGATCAAGGCTTACTGAAAGAAATCTTTTATCAGAGTCTTTCCCTGGGGGACAAAAGCCCTCCGGAACCGTCGCCGGAGGGTGATTGGGTGACTCCGCGGCATCCATCGCCGTGAATGGGGGAAGCATTATATCTTTCTTATGCAATCCCTTCGCGGGGTTCGTTGCCGTCCGAAGCAGGCTCCCCGCAATCGTCGAACATCCTCAAACATGTGGATTTAAATGCCTAACAAGTCGGTATTTAGTGGATATTCCGTTAAGGGGTAAAAAAGTGCTTCCCTAGTAACCACCTTGGTGCAATAATGGCCGCCCAAGAAGTGCTCTGGCCAAACTCAGATTCCCAGGTGGCCTAGCTATGTGGATTGAAAAACTCGCAGATGGTGTGGTCCAGGTGCAAACTCCGATTGGGCCGCGTTATCTCATGCCCTCCTTTCTCCAACGGGTATATTTTGTGTGGATGTTCCGGCACTTTCCGATTCTTCCTCACGCCGTGCTCAGCCATGGGCAACAGCGAATGATCGACCGTCTGTGCTCGGAACAGCGGTTCGTTTCCATGGCTTACGCCGATGGAATGGAAGATGCTCCGGTAATTGGAACCGTCGAAAGGCGTCCGAAGATGGGGGCGGATTCATATTCGCCGCGTCGCCCGGTGGTCAGCGAAACCGCCAGGGGACTGGCCGCAGAAGCGCGTCAGCGTTCTTAGGATTCCAGTTAAGGTCGACGGACTCCGCGCGAACCCTGTTCGTGTAGGCACCGCCCAACGCTTTCACACGTTAAGCTGTCCGCACGCTCGTGTGTCGTGTGTGACCAATGACCGCGTGTCCGCGGAAATGCTACAATCACAAATTGTCCCGCCGGTACGATCCCCAACCGTGGGCGCGTAGCTCAATTGGCAGAGCAACTGACTCTTAATCAGTAGGTTGTAGGTTCGATTCCTACCGCGCTCACCATCTTTTCAATCACTTACCGGAGTTGATGTTTCGGGTGTGCCGTAAAGTGTGCCGTAACTCAATCCGGCTACGCCCGTTTCTCTACTGTTGTGTCTTGATCGAGCGCAGCGCGCACGATCTCTAGTTCGGGATGTTGATACTGCATCGCAGTCTTCACATCCC
>JAUTWY010000469.1 GCA_030838305.1 Acidobacteriaceae bacterium | reverse complement strand
CGGAGAAGTTACAAATGTACTGGTCGCCGAGCGAAGTTTCGAGTTCCTTCACCTCTTCGGGCACATAACGCAGGCCGCGATGCATGTTCACGATCTGCTGCGCGAGCTGCCAGTAAACGCAATCGATCTTCGCCTTCGATTCGAGATCGAGCAGACCGAGCGTGAAAGTTTGTTGCGCTTCTTCCTTGATCTGCTGGATGTCGTGCAAACTCTCGAGGCGATTGCCGCGCTTGAGGCGCTGCTTCACATCGAGAATATCGCGGACCAGCTTATGATCTTTTTCGCTCACATCGACTTTGAGCTTTGGGGAGGTTTTCTCGATGGAACTGAAAGCTTCGACCACCAGGACTGAATGATGGGCCACGATCGCGCGCCCACCTTCGTTTACGATCACCGGATGCGCGACCCCTTCGGAATCGCACACATCCATGATGTTCCAGATGACATCGTTCGCGTATTCCTGGAGCGAATAATTCGCCGAGCTATCGAAATCGCTTCGCGATCCATCATAATCGACACCGAGCCCGCCGCCGACATCGAGATAACCCAGCTCATGACCCAGTTTGCAAAGTTTTGCGTAATAGCGCGCCCCTTCCCGCACTGCGCGTTTGATCGTGGAAATGTCCGGCACCTGCGAGCCGACATGGAAATGGACCAGCTTGAAGCAATGGCCGAGGCAGGCCGCCTTTAACATCTCGCTCGCCGCGACGAGGCTGGTGGTGTCGAGTCCGAACTTCGCGTTCTCGCCGCCGCTGGGCGACCACTTGCCGGAGCCTTTGCTATACAGGCGAACCCGGATCCCGATCTGCGGCTCGACGCCGACTTCCTTCGAGGCGCGAATCGTCTGTTCCAGTTCCTCGAGTTTCTCGACGACGACGATGACGGACTTCCCGAGCTTGCGGCCGAGCAGCGCGATCCGAATGAAGGCGCGGTCTTTGTAACCGTTACAGATAATCAGGCTCTCGGGGTCCTTGTGCATGGCGAGCGCCGCCACCAATTCCGGTTTGCTTCCCGCTTCGAGTCCGAAGTGAAACTCCTGCCCCGCGTCGACGATCTCCTCGATGACTTCGCGGAGCTGGTTCACCTTGATCGGGAACACTCCGCGGTAATGATTCTTGTAACCGAACTCCTCAATCGCTTTCTGGAACGCGCAGTTGACCGACTCGACCCGGTGACGCAGCAAATCCTGAAACCGGATTACGAGCGGAAATCCGAGCCCGCGACTGCGCGCTTCGTTGACAACATCGAGAATGTCGATCGCGCCGCCCTTTTCCAGAAGGGGCCGGACTTCGGCATTACCTGCGGCGTTGACGGTAAAGTAACCCGTGCCCCAGCCATCGACGTTGTAAGTGGAAATGGCAGCGTCAACGTCCCACTCGGTCTTCATTTTTCAACGGCCGCGGCCGCAGAGCGCATAATCAATCACCGCGGCGGACATGCAAGCACGCATCACGAAAATCTGAGCGCGCCGAACTAATCTCGTCTTCATCTCGTGCTCCTGCTCGTGCTCGTGCTCGTGATCGAAAACGAAGAAAGATCGAGCACGAGTATGAGCACGAGCACGATTACGCAGGGAAGGCGGCCGAGCCCACGATCCACCCTGCTTGTTTTTCCCGAGTGGACTGATACGGTTTGCGCGGATGAACAAGACGGTCATCGAAGTGCAGGTCCGCGCGGTTTTGCCAACCAGTGGCGGCTGCGCGGTTTTCCTCGGCAACAACGACAAGGTCTTCATCATTTATGTGGACCAAACCGTGGGCAGCGCCATCACCATGTTCATGCGCGATGTCTCGAAGGAACGCCCGCTCACGCATGATTTGATGGGACATCTGATGACCGCGCTCGGGGCGAAAGTGGAGCGCGTCATTATCAACGACCTGAAGAATGCGACCTATTACGCGCGCATGATCATCCGCGCGGAAAACGAATTGCAACAAAAGAAAATCATCGAGCTCGATGGGCGCCCGAGCGATTGCATCGCGATGGCGACGCAGCAAAAGGCGCCGATGTACGTCAGCCAGGAAGTCTGGGACGAGGTCGATGATATGAGCGATGTCCTTCGCAAGATGGAGGAGGACGGGCTTAAGCCGGATGTGGAGTCGGAGTCGGAATCAGAATCGACCGAGGAAGAGTGAATGGTGATCAATGACTGGTGAATGTCATCCTGAGCCGCGGAGACGGCGAAGGACCTCACCATCGGTCGGCAATCACACAAGCAAGAACCAGGACGTTCGAAATTTGTCGCTGCGCACTTTGCGACAGCAGTTTCGGTAGCGAAACTTACGACTGCGAGGTCCCTCGCCGTCTGCGCGGCTCGAGAGGACAGTCTCTTTGCTTTATCCCAACAACTCGCCGTAATGCGCCTGGGCCATCTCCGTGCAGCGGGCCAAAATCGCAGATGGCGTGTCCAACTCCAGGACATCGCCCACCAGCTTCTGACATTCACCGTGGGTAAGGCTTTGCACGGCACGTTTCACCCGCGGCACGAGTGATGCGCCGACACTGAGCTCATCCATTCCCAGACCGATGAGCAGCGGAGTGAGCGCGAGGTCGCCGGCCATTTCACCACAGACGCCTACCCAGATGCCATGCGCGTGGCCGGCATCCGCGACCATTTTCAGAAGGCGCAGCACGGCCGGATGCGTCGGCTCATACAAATGCGCGACGCGCTCATTCACACGATCCACGGCGATCGCGTATTGAATCAGATCGTTCGTTCCGATGCTAAAAAAATCGATCTCGCGCGCGAGGCGCTCGGCGCACATGGCGGCGCTTGGAATTTCGATCATGGCGCCGACTTCCGTCGTCGGATCGAACTCGGAGCCTTCATTTTTCAATTCCGTTTTGCATTCTTCGAACACGGCGAGGGCGCGGCCCAACTCTTCGAGACCTGAGATCATGGGAAACATCACCTTCACATTTCCGACGGCACTGGCCCGGATGATCGCGCGCAACTGCGCTTTAAAAATGTCCGGCCGTTCCAGGGAAAAACGAATCGCACGGTGGCCGAGAAAAGGGTTCATCTCATCGCCCCCGTCCAGCGCGCCCGCCAATTTGTCGCCGCCCAGATCGAACGTGCGGATGATTAGTGGATGCGGCTGCACTTGCTCCGCCACTTTGCGATAAGTCGCGTACTGTTCCTCTTCGCTCGGAAGAGTCGTGCGATTGAGGTAAAGAAATTCGGTGCGATACAGGCCGATTCCTTCCGCGCCGTTACGCGGCGCGGCTTCCACCTCATCGGGCAGTTCGATGTTGGCGGAGAGAACGATGTGGCGGCCATCGCGTGTGGTCGATTTGGTTTCGCGTAATCCGGTGAGTTTTTCAGCGACCAGAGACCTCTGGTGTTCCAACTCGCCGTAATGCCAGAGCGTCTCGGGCGTCGGATCGAGAATGAGAAGGCCGTTATAGCCGTCGAGCAGAACCTCACGGCCGGTCTCGAGCTTCTCCGTCGCGTTGTGCAATCCGACTATTGCGGGAATGCCAAGCGAACGCGCCATGATGGCGGTATGTGAGGTCCGGCTGCCGAGGTCGGTCGCCAGACCGAGGACGTACTCGCGGTTCATGGTTGCCGTGTCCGACGGCGTGATGTTGTGCGCGAGAAGAATGTGGGGATGAGTCAGACCCAGAAAATCTTTCGGCGCCTTCCCCTGAAGATTCCGCACCACACGCCGCGTTACATCCTGGATATCGAGAGCGCGCTCGCGCAGGTACGGATCATCGATTTGGCTCAAGGTATGGGCGTAATGGGTCGCCACTTCCTGAAAGACGAACTCGACGTTGCAGAGATCGGCCTGCAGCTTGCGCAGCACTTCGTCGATCAAGGTTCGGTCTTCGACCACGAGCAGGTGGGCGTCGAAAATGCCCGCGTCCTTGGCGCCGATCGATTGGGCGATCCGCTCCTGCATCTCGAGAATCTGCGAGCGTGTCTGGATCAACGCGGTCTCAAACCGGCCGATCTCGTTGGGAATTTCAGAAGCCTCGATGCGATGGCGAGGAATCTCGTCGCCATCATCGCGAACAACATAGAGGGCGCCGCGGGCAACCCCGGGGGAAACTCCCACGGCTTGGAACCGCGTCTCCTGTTTCGCCTTATCGCCGCTCATCAAGAGAGAGTAGCGCGGATGTCAAGGTGGAGAAATGGAGTAATGGAGTGTTGGAGTAATGGAAGAAGACGCTCCCTGCCATTACTCCAGCACTCCACTACTCCATTTCTCCACCGTCTCCTCAGTCCTCGTTGAACTTCTTCTGGACCAGTTCTTCGAGTTCTTCCATCATCTTGTCGGCATCCGGTCCCTCGCAGCGAATCAGCAGTTTCGAGCCTTGCCCGGCGGCGAGCATCATAAGCCCCATGATGCTCTTGCCATTGATCTGGTCGCCTTCCTTCTCCACCCAAACTTCGGCGCGATAGCGGCTGGCAATCCGCACAAACATCGCCGCC
>JAUTWY010000447.1 GCA_030838305.1 Acidobacteriaceae bacterium | reverse complement strand
GAAATGGGACAGCTTTCAGGCTTTGTTTTTCCCGTTCATGAAGTGTCCGGAAGATAGCTGCTTTGCACCTAGATCGTGATGACTTTTCTTCGAATCGTCATCCCGCTCTATCTTTTTGATTGAGCATGATCTTTTTCGGAAAACCGGTACCCACTTTTCCGGATCATGCTTTAAGCTCCCCTGCTGTCCTGTTTGCCGATCACGCAGCGCCATGCCGCAAGGCGCTCGGCCGGATGCTGCTTCATCCAATCGGCGAGTTGCGGCGCGCCCATCAGGCAGGACTGCATCGAGACGTCAGCGAAGTCCGAGGTGGTAACGGTCTGCTCGTGGCAATTTGCCGGAGAGGAGAGACTGCAGAGCACGGCGATGATCTTGATCACGACAGCAGAACCCCGTCGCTGCGATCGGCGTTGGCGCCGCTGACCACATGACCTACCGGTGCCTTGTCCTGCTGCTCGCTGACCGGGTCAACCGGCGGGAAGATGCAGTCATATATCGCGCGGGCTTCTCGAATTTGGCGGGTTCGCTCGCGCTCAGACTTTGGGATAAATCGAATAACCTTGCCCATATTCGCTCCAAACTTTAGTTAGAGGATGAGTCCGCCATTAGATGACGAATAACATTCAACGCCTGATTTGGGACCTCAGCGCCAACTTTGAAGCTCTGCAGGCGGTAACGAAGGAATAAAAAACTCGTGACTGGGCGGGCGCCGGGCAGCCCAACGTCCCCAGGCATTACTTCCTGCGGTTCGGTCTTTCCGAAGCTGGTGTCGCGTTCGCGTGAGCGCACGCCCCGGGGCGTCACGGCCGCTGGCCTCCAGAACCGTCTACGAATACTTCAATCGGGAGAGGGTGATTGATCACGTAGGTGCCGAAGTTCTTGTCATGCTTGTCGGGTTGGATCAGGCCGCTTGCGTCCTTGGCGCGGGCCAGCAATGTGTATTGCCCCGGTTCCGTCGGCGTCAGCCAATCGAATTTCCACCGCCGCCACGCATGCCGTCGCACAGGATCAAGGAATTCCGCCTCGGCCCAGGTTCGGCCACCGTCGGTGCTGACAGCGATCTCGGCCACGTCGGTTTCGCCGGACCACGCGGCACCGAAAACCGTGTAGATGCGATTCGGGGCCAGCGTTTCGTAAACCCGTGGTCGAGCGATTTCGGATTTGAGGTTCATTTCTCCCAACGGGCGTCGCACCGGCTTTCCATCCATCGAGGCCCAGTAGGCATAATCCGATGTCTGCCAGTAGCCAAGAAACGGCTCGCGCACGGCCTGGATGCGCGTCAGCCACTTGACGGAAGCCATTCCATAATGCCCAGGCACAATCGCGCGCACCGGAAATCCGTGATCCTGCGGAAGATCGCGACCATTCATCTGGTAGGCGATCAGGACTTCCGGCTGAATGGCCTTGGCGCGGGGCAGGCTCCAGGTATACGAGATTGGTTCGGGAGGGATGGGTTCTTCTTTGGGCGTTCCGCGATCCGCGCCTTCGAGCACGATCTCGCAAGCATCGTCTGGCAAGCCGGCACGCTCGAGCAGCGCCCGCAGCGGAACACCGGTCCATTCCGCGTTGCTGACCGCGCCGAGCTCCCACTGGGCTCCTTGCACCTGCGGGACGAGAAAGACCCGGCTATTTCCCGCGCACTCCAAGGTCGCAACGCGGGTCTCGGATGGCATGCTTCGCAACTCTTCGTAGCTCAGGGTGAAGGGATGCCCGACCGCACCATCAATGTGCAGTCGATAAGAGGCGCGGTCCAGGGCTGGTATCGGAAAATGACTGCGGATGTAGAACAGCTCGGTCGGCGTGAGAAAGGAGTCGATCCGATCGAAGGGAGCCTCCAGATTCTTCGGCTCCTTTTGTCGAATGGTGAGACCCGCCGACGAAAATTGACTCGCATTATCCACGTAATGGGTCTTTGAGCCGTCCATCATCTTCTCCTATTTGCCGGTCGGGATTCGAGCGAAGGTCGCATGCGACGCGTCCGGCGGCTGCGCCAGGAACAAGGTCAGGTAAATCGCCATGGCAATACCGAGCAGTGCCAGCAACAAGGCCACAATCACACCTTGCCTGGACAGCGAGCGGTCCACGAACTGATCGCGGGTCAATTGGCCAGCCAGACGCGTAAAGCGCTGTGCGGAAAACAGGTTCACGGCTGCGCCGATCGCGATAAGCGCGGCTCCAAACCAGATTGAGAAATCGTGCGGATGACCGGCGGGAGTCTGTTGGGTCAGGTGGAGCTCGTCCCCGAATATTCCAAAACGCGCCACCACGAAGCCTAATCCCATCAACGCGATGCCCGTGCGAATCCAGGCGAGAAACGTTCGCTCTTCCGCCAGATAGTCGCGCAAGTCGGACGCCGGCTTTGCCTTGATGGATGTATCCATTTCGACTTCACTTGCCTCCATGGTCCCTCCTGCGCGACACGGCTCACAATTGCTTGTTTTACGGGTCGCGCAGCCGTCTCGTGCGGGACGCTGAACCTTCTGCATTGCGACGTGTGCACCAAATGAGGTGGCGGCCCGCGCGGACTCGCCAATTAAATACGCGTTTATTGTCAAGCCTGATTGGCCCGCGCTTGGGAGGCGCAGCGCGCTCCGCACTTTCGATCGCCCCAGTTCGCTCTCTAAATCCGATTTTAATGGCGCCCGCACAGCGGCGGACCTAGATCAGCTTCACGTCGACATATCCTCAATCATCGTGGAGTTTTGTCATGTCGAACACCTCAACAAAAATCGCGCTCGCGTTGGTGGTAGCGCTCGCCGTCCCCGCCGCTGCATCTGCGCAATTTGGACGAACCGCAGGTCGGGTGGGATCTGGAAATGTGCCGATCAGCGGCATTCCGCCGGGCCCGGGAAACGCCGGTGGCATGAACAATACAGCGGTCGATCCCAGTGGTATCGGCAACGCCTCCAGGATGGCTCCGCTGCCCCCGCCGCGCATCAGCGCCCCCGTGATTCCAAAATTCAAGTAAGCCAGCAGAACC
>JAUTWY010000430.1 GCA_030838305.1 Acidobacteriaceae bacterium | reverse complement strand
GATTTTTGAGCTGACCAAGGATTTAGCATGGATCATCGGGACGGAAAACTGGAAGCGACGGGAGGATGCAGAATGTGCCTGGCAATACCGGGGAAAATTATAGAGATTACTTCCGACGCTACGCACTGCGCGCTGGTGGATGTGATGGGCGTGCGCCGAAAAGTGCATTTAGGGTTGCTGCAGGAGGACAAGCCCCAGACGGGTGATTGGGTCCTGATTCACGTGGGCTTCGCCATGAGCAAAATCAGCGAAGAAGAGGCTCTCGACCAGATGCATACCCTGCAGATGTTGGGAGAAAGCGAAGCGGCCATCGAAGAAGTTCGCGGTTATGGCCTGGAAGACGTGCAAGAGAAACGAATCACCTAGCTCTGGGAGCTAACATGAAATTCGTGGATGAATTCCGGAATCCAGAACTGATCATGAAGACAGCGGAAGAACTCCGCCGGCTGACTGACCCGCAGCGGCACTATCGATTGATGGAAGTTTGCGGCGGCCACACGCACGCAATTTATCGCTTTGGGTTGAAAGATGTGCTGCCCGAAAACATCGATCTGATTCATGGGCCGGGTTGTCCGGTATGCGTGTTGCCTATGGGGCGCATTGACGATGGCCTGTCTATCGCGGCTCAACCAAATGTAATCTTCGCGGCCTTTGGCGACATGATGCGTGTGCCCGGCGCGCATGGAAGTCCGCTCGAACATAAAGCGCGCGGCGCCGATGTGCGCATCGTTTATTCGCCGACGGATGCCATCAAGCTCGCTAAGAAGAATCCCGACAAGCATGTGATGTTTTTTGCGATTGGCTTTGAAACAACGGCGCCGTCCACCGCTTTGACTTTGCAGAGAGCCAAGGCCGAAGGGTTGCAGAATTTTTCCGTGTTCTGCAATCACGTAACCATCATTCCCGCGATTCGCGCGATTCTGGATTCACCGGATATGCGTCTCGACGGCTTCATCGGACCCGGCCACTGTTCCACCGTGATTGGCTGCCGACCCTATGAATGGATTGCCAGCGACGAAGGCAAACCGATCGTGGTGTGCGGATTTGAGCCGCTGGATCTGCTGCAATCCATAGTGATGCTGCTGCGGCAATTGAAAAACGGCGAAGCCAAAGTTGAGAATCAATATAAGCGCGTGGTTCCATGGGAAGGGAACCGCGCGGCGTTGAAAGCCATGAACGAAGTGTTTCAACTGCGGCCGTATTTCGAATGGCGTGGACTAGGGTTCATTTCCCAATCAGCCCTTCGCATTCGAGACTCATACGCACAGTGGGATGCTGAGCGTCGATTCAATGTTCCAGGAATCCGCATCACCGATCCCAAGGCTGCTCAATGCGGTGAAGTGTTGAAGGGCGTTCTTAAACCTGCGCAGTGCAAACTGTTCGCGCAGGAATGCACGCCGGAGAGCCCCGTCGGAGCGTTGATGGTGTCATCAGAAGGCTCTTGTGCCGCGTTCTACAATTACCAGCACCGCAAGCCAGTCACTATTTCGAATGCAAATCTTGCCAGCGTAGTGTGAGTGAATTAAACATCATGGAAAACTTTGCCGGCAAGATCAGGTTCCGCGAACCGCAAATCGAAATGGCGCATGGCGCCGGCGGCAAAGCAAGCCGGAGACTGGTGGAAGGATTGTTTGCCCCGCTGCTCTTTGGCTCCAGCTCAGTTCCTCTGGGAGATGCGGCTCATATCCAAATTAATGGCACGCGAATCGCCATGACCACGGACAGTTTCGTGGTCAAACCGCTTAGTTTTCCAGGTGGTTCAATTGGAGAGTTGGCGATTAACGGCACGGTGAACGACCTTGCTGTTTCGGGTGCGAAAGCCGAAGCGATCGTTGTCACCTTTGTACTCGAAGCAGGATTACCAACCGAGATCCTTGAGGCGGAAGTTCGCGCCATGGGAAAAGCCGCGCAGCAAGCCGACGTGGTGATTGCCGGCGGTGACACCAAGGTCGTCGAGCACGGCAGGGCCGACAACATGTATATCACCACAACAGGAATTGGACGGTTGATTCCAGGAGTTGCCATCTCGCCGAGCTCCGTGCAGCCGGGAGATAAGGTGCTGCTCACGGGACCTATTGGGGATCACGGCATAACTATTCTGCTGGCCAGAGGCGAACTCGATCTGGAAGCAGAGCTACGCTCTGATACACGCTCAGTGCTTCCGCTGGTTCAGGCTGTGGTTCGCGCTGCGGGCGCCGGAGTGCGCTGGATGCGCGACCCGACGCGCGGGGGCGTCGCCACTTCACTGAACGAACTGGCCCGGGATTGCGGCCACGGAATAGTTTTGTTCGAAGAAAAAATTCCTCTGCGAGATACGGTGCGCGGAGCTTGCGAACTTCTGGGACTGGATCCTTTGCATATCGCCAATGAGGGCCAGTTTCTGGCGATTGTTTCAGCTGAGCTCGCGGATGTCGCGCTGCAGGCGGTGCGCGAAGCGCCCGGCGGAAACGACGCAGAAATAATTGGTGAAGTTCGAGAACAACCGGCCAGCGCCGTTCTCGTCACCACGCTTTATGGTGGCATGCGCCTGGTGGATATGCTGGTCGGCGATCCGCTGCCTCGAATTTGCTAGGAAAAGTTATGGCCGCGCGTTGCGAATTGGGAACGCAAATCGAACAAAAGCTGCTGGCGCGCAATGTAATCTTCGAAAAGTTTTTCGCGCAAGAGGCGCATCGGCTCGCCGAAGCCTGCCGTGAAATGTCCGAGCGATTCCTGCGCGGAGGCCGTTTACTCGCATTTGGACGCGGGCCCTACGCCACCGATGCGCAACACGTTTCCGTGGAGTTTGTTCACCCCGTGATCGTGGGAAAGCGCGCACTCCCCGCGCTGGATCTTTCGCTGCTTTTCCGGCCATGGGTAGAAGTGCTCCTCCAACCGGACGATATCGTCATGGGTTTTGGTCCGCCTGAAGGCGATCACGAAGTATGGGCGGCACTGGACGGCGCGCAGAAACGCCGTGCCATGACGTTTGCACTGCCCGGTCCATCAGGATTCTACGCAGTTGCGCCGGGTAAACAGGATCCTTTCATACATCAAGAAATGATCGAGATTCTGTACCACACGCTGTGGGAGAGCGTGCATGTTTTCTTCGAGCATCGTGAAATGGGTCATGAGGTGGGTGACGCCGGATTTTTGTATCCCTTCCTCGGCAAAGACAAACAGCAAACCATTGACGCGGTGGCCGAAGTTGCCGCGTCCATTCAGATGAAGGCGCGCGATGACGCGCATTTGCGCGAGCGCGTGGCCCAGGAAGAATCAGAAATTATAGGCAACGCGGCCATCGCCATGACCGAGCGAATCCAACGTGGAGGCAAGCTGATCATTTTTGGCAACGGCGGTTCCGCGACGGATGCCAATGACTGGGCGCTCGATTGTGTGATGCCGCCCGCGGGATACCGGCCGGTACCCGCGGTTTCCCTCTCGATGGAGCCTGCGAATATCTCCGCCATTGCCAACGATGTGGGAACCGAACTGATTTTTTTGCGCCAACTCATTGCTCACGCGCAAGTAAATGATGTGGCGGTGGCCATTTCCACCAGTGGCGGTTCCCGAAATATCGTTATGGCGCTTGAAGAAGCCCGCAAGCGCGGAATGCTCACGGTTGCGTTGCTAGGTTATGACGGTGGAGAAATTGTTCGTCGTGGTCTGGCGGATTTTCCGCTCATCGTGCGCTCAGATTATATTCCGCGCATTCAGGAAGTTCAGGCGTCGATTTATCACATTCTCCGCGATGCGATGGATGGATTCACAAATGCCTAACCTGGAGCTCTACGGCACAGCGACTTGCCCGTACACCAGCGAGATGCGCGAATGGCTCGAGTGGTCGGGGAAGGATTTTACGGAATTTGATGTGGAATCCGACCAGGAGGCCCGGGCCCGCATGCAAGCGATGGCTCCCGCGCCTTATACCGTGCCGATTCTTGTGGAGGATGGAAAGGTCATCGGCGTCGGATGGCAGGGTAGGGGCTGCATCGTAGCCGCAAAGTGACGTTATGCCGAACGCATATTCCATCAAGATACGCGGCGTGGTACAGGGCGTGGGATTTCGCCCCTTCGTCTACCGCTTGGCGCGCTCGAACGGACTCACCGGCTGGGTGTTGAACGAAGAAGAAGGCGTTGAGATTCACCTCGAGGGTGAAGAAACGACCCTGCGATTATTTATTGAAGAGTTGAAGACCCAGCCACCGCCTGCGGCGTCCCTTGTGACGTTACGGGTAGTGCCTGCCGAGCCCGCTGGATGTACAGAGTTTCTGATTCTGACCAGCCAGCGGCAGCGCAAACCGACTGTTCGTGTATCCCCCGATTTGCCCGTTTGCGAGGATTGCCTCCGCGAAGTTTTCGATCCACGCAATCGGCGCTATCACTATCCTTACATAAATTGCACGAATTGCGGGCCGCGCTACACGGTGATCGAAAGCTTGCCGTATGACCGCCGCAATACCACCATGGCAAAATGGCCGCTCGACGGCTATTGCGCTACGGAATATGCCGACCCGGCAAATAGACGCTTTCATGCGCAACCGGTGGCCTGCCCGAATTGTGGACCGCATTATTACTTTCAGCAGGACGACGAAATTTTGCGCGGAGATTCTGAAGTTATTCGCCTAGCCGTGCAGCGCCTTAAGGCCGGCGATATTTTGGCGATAAAAGGTCTGGGCGGTTATCACCTGGTCTGCGATGCGAGAAATGTAAGAAGTGTCGCGGCGTTGCGAACGCGAAAGTATCGCAAGGAAAAACCGTTTGCATTGATGGCCGCGAATCTTCCGGTTGCTCGCAGTTTGGTGGAACTGGCACCCAAAGCGGAACAATTGTTGACGTCTGTCGCACGGCCAATCGTGCTTGCTCCTGCGAAAGTTCAATTATCGGAAGTTGCTCCAGGG
>JAUTWY010000427.1 GCA_030838305.1 Acidobacteriaceae bacterium | reverse complement strand
TGCCGCGAGACCGCAACGGTTCCGTTGTTGCTGTTTGATTTAGGTGAGCCTGTATCGCTGCCCATGCGGTATGATGCCGCCATTCACAAAAGTTGGCAATGCGCAAAGCGGCTTCGCCCTTGAACTGCCGACTTTAACGCGGCCAGCGCCGAGGGATCGACGGCAGCATAAAAAACTTAAAAACTGAGAGATGATTTGCGTATGCAAGCAAGAGTCATTCGAACCGATTTCGGCGAGGTGAAAGCCCCGAGATCGGGGTCTAAAAGGTGGCGGCCCAATTTCCGTCCACGATTCACTTCCGGCTACGCGCCAGCCAACGGTGGATTGACCGACCGCCCGGCGGCTGCGACAGCCTCGTCGAATTGCTGTTCGAGCCAAGGCGAAATTCCTCGCAGGCCAGCCACAACGTTCTTGGCCCATTCGATGTATTCCAATCGCCGCTTTACCGACCAGTCAGCGGCTGGACTGGATGCGATGGCTCGAAGATTGCTGGTTTTGTCGGCTAATTTGATCAGTTTGGCCTCCCTGCTCTTCTTTGGCGCGGTTTCGATCTGTTTGCGCTTTCGTTCGTCCTTCGGAAGCGTCTTGTCGTCAGTCACTTCCATGACGATATCGGCAACTTGTTTTCCGAATTCCCGGGCGATCATCTCGACCGGCACTTCCTGATCCTCAACGCCGTCGTGCAGCAGATGGGTACTGGGTGGCGCGCCACTCAAAATAAAACTGCGAACTCTTATGTAGTTACCATTGCTATATAATTTATAAGCGCCCCGCCCCGAGAAGCAGGATTGAAGAAGCCTCTTCAAATCAAAGCAACTGGTTCTGCTGGTATGGCGCACGAGATTCGCCAAGCGAAATCACCGTGTGGCTCGCCCTCTTTCAGAACGACGAGGATGTTCTCGGTACTGAGGCAGCTGACATCCTCGTGCGGCCTGCCGCGGACAATGATAAGGTCGGCCAGATAGCCATCACGAACTCGGCCAATCTCGTTGTCCATCCGCATGGCCTTCGCGCCATTGATGGTCCCGCAAACGAGTGCTTCCTCCGGCGTGTAACCGAACCACTTGACGAAGTGGTCAAGGTCGCGCGCATTGGTCCCATGTGGAGTCCAGGCGAAGCCGTAGTCGCCGCCGATCAGCACCCGCATGCCGCGTTTCCGTAGTTCACGGTAGACATTGGCGCAGTTCTCGACCTGCTCAGGCAAGCCCCAGGCAGCCGCCTTTTCAGGCGTGATGCCCCATGGGGCCGCCTCATAAAGGGTGTTGTGAAGGAGCCCAAAGGCGGGGGCCAAGAACACTCGTTCCCTGTGTTCCTCCAGCATATTGATCGTGTGGTCATCGGCGAACTCGCAGTGGTTGAGGAATTCGATGCCATGCTTGAGCGAAAGCTGGACGGACTCGGATGAACGCGCGTGCGCCATCACCCGCTTTCCGTATGCATGCGCCGTCGTGACAGCCGCCTCGATCTCGGCGTCCGTCATGATGGTCGCAGTCGGCGGCGCATTGGGCACCGTCTGGTTGCCCGAAATATTCAACTTGATGATATCGCAACCCTCACGGCTCATGGTGCGCACATAACGCCGCATGTCCTCGGCGCCATCAATGACCACGGCGAAGGATTCCCGATACATGTGCAGGAGGCGCTCGTCACCGAGCCCGCCCGTGACTGTAATTTCCGGCGTTGAAGCCAGTAAGCGCGGTCCCGGAATACGGCCAGCTTTGATCTCGTTGCGGATCACGATGTCGAGGCGCGGTTTGGCCGAACTCGCCCCCACGCACGACGTGAAGCCACCGAGGAGAACACGCCGAGCATTGTGCATTGTCTGAAGCGTATGCTCCTCCACCGGCACGAATCCGGTATCGACAACGTCTGCCTTCTCCAGGAAGGAGAGATGGGAGTGCCCATCCACCAAGCCCGGCATGAGGGTAGCGCCACCGCAATCAACCACGACGGCGTCTTGCTTACGATCCGCGGCCACCACAGGAGCGACGCTCGCAATCCGGCTGCCTTCGACGAGAACCTCGCGTGCCGCCGCCGATCCAACATCGCCGGTCCAGACTGTGCAGTTGGTGAACAGCAGCCTCCGTGCATTCTCTTTCAAGATTCTCTCCTCTCAATTTTTGGCTTGATTTGCACTGTACGGTGCCAAATTGCTATCGGGTCTGGAGATCTTCTAACGTCATTGCTGATGGTTACCCTGCTATTGAGTAACCGCCATCTATGGAATTGCAGTGCCCGTGACGAAATCGGAAGCGGCGCGCGCCAAACAAATTGTGATCCCCGCAAAATCATCCGGCAAGCCCCAATTGTCGCTAGGCACCTTGAAACTCGGTCGCACGTTCTGAACTGCGAAACTTCACAATTTCCAAAACCATGCCGGTTTCGCGCGAGATGTCTTTATCGCGAATTTGTCGATATTCGCTATATTGAACGACCGAAAGCGCAACTTTAACGCTCGATTTTCGCCTGAAGCGAAACGCTAATTTCTCGATGATCGCCTAAAAATGATCATTGGAGAGTTACCATGAAAACCCGTGTTCCGAAGTTTTCCCGTCCCACTGGTCTCGACACCAAGACCTGGAGATATGTCGAACCAATTTTCAAAGCCTCGCAGCTGGCTCAGCGCGAGACCGGCCGGTTCAAGTCATACGGTTGTTTGGTAGCAGTCTATCGAACCTACAAAGAATGGAAGGATCTCAAAATTTCGAAAAAGATGGCGCGTCACCTCGCCAAGTATTTTGAGACCCCACTCAGGAAGGGCACCAGTCCAGTCAGAACGTTGATTGACGTAACTTTCCCCAGTTTGGATCCGAAGCAAAAAAGCAGATGGTCACGGGCTCTGGAATTCGCTGCATTCACTAAAGCAACGCCAGACCAGCTCCCAAACCTTCTCAAGAACCACTCTGGAATTGCTGGCTGTGCCCGTTGGGCTGCAAAGCAAAAGCCGAATAAGAAAATGTACAGGTATGATTGGGCTTCAGACATTCGCCTGGCGAGATAGTAATTCGGCAAAAACCCAAACAGGCATTCTGAAACTCTAATCAGAATGACATCCAGCCGTTCTAATCATTCGCCCGTGCGGCCATCCACTCATTTCCCTTCCTTTAAGGCTGGCTCGACTCGCGCGATCTCGGT
>JAUTWY010000401.1 GCA_030838305.1 Acidobacteriaceae bacterium | reverse complement strand
AAAATTCCTGCGACGCGGAAGCGGCTGTATTTTGGGACCATGCCGAACGGGGTCAGCTCACCTTGAGGACTGGTGACAAGCACGACGTCCCCTACTTTGGCTCCGAGATTCTCGGCCATGTCTTTACCGAGAATGATTGGAGGCATGGCTGCGACGCGCGCGTGCACGCCTGCGATGGAATCGGGAGATTCTGGTGTGGAGTTCTGATTTGCCTCAGGGTTGTTCGGCGAGTCAGTTTTGGACGAGCCTTGCTCCGACGGCGCAGGATTTTGATCTTCATCCAGAGCAGCGGCTGAGCCTTCTTTGATTGTACTGAGCAGGTCGCCGACTTTTCGTTCCGCCGCTGGAATCATTCCCTTGAGGATGGCCCCCCGTGCGCGTGGACCGCGGGAAATTAGTACCTGCTCGAAAATTGCGGGAGCGGCGGCGACCACATGGGGCTGTTTAGCCAGGCGGGCGACTAGCGGTGGCCAGTCCTTGATGCCGTCATCGGCGACGCGCAGGAGGCTGACATGCGAGGTGGATCCGATGAGGCGCTCTTGCAGGTCCTGACGGAAGCCGTTGTTGATGGCAAGGGCGACGATGAGCGAGGCGACGCCGGCGGCGACTCCAAGAATCGAAATGCCGGTGATGATGCCGATGAAAGCCTGGCGGCGCTTGGCGCGCAGGTAACGGGTCGCGATGAAGAGTTCAAAGCGCATGGTCCGGCTTCCGGCTTCCGGCTTTCGGGCCGTCGGCTTTCGACCAAGTGGATTATAGCTTTAGCCTTGGCACGAGGGCGGGTACGGCGGATCGATAGTCACGATATTCGTCCCCGAATCTTTTCTCTAGTTCTCGATCTTCCATCTTGATCATGATCGCGCCGGTGACGATTGCCCATACGGTCAGGGACCAGCAGACCGCCAGGCCGGTACCAACGCTCCAGGCTAGCATCTCGCAGAGGTGGCCCACATAGATGGGATGGCGAACGCGGGCGCGGATACCCGTAGTTACCAGGCGCTGCTGACTGTGGCCACACACGATCTCGGGCAGTCCGCTCAGCTGCTCGATGCTGAAGTGACTGTGCGACAGTTTGTAGAGAATTAGACCCGCGCAGAATAGGAGTGCTGCGGGAATCCATGTCCATCGATTTTCATAAATCAGGACCGCACGCCAAGCGGTTGTGGTCGCCGCCATCGCGATCCACAGTCCGATCCAGAGAGGCAGAAGTATCTTGTACGGGGATTGCCGACGCGAGCGCCAAGATTCCGCACGCGGATGGATGAGAAGCCAGAAGGACGGGATCGTGGAGTAGATGACGCAGACGATCCAGGCGATAGTGCGCAAGAACAGCATGGTTCGATTCTAGCTTTTAATAATGGCTCTCGCGCCCTGCAGGTCTTCGGGTTCTATGGCACATTAGAAGATCCATGCCGCCATCCGACCCTAGAGCTGGACGCGCCGCGTTTACGCATCCAGACTTCGTACTGTTTCAACTTGCGCGCTTCTTTATTGTGGCTGCCGTCGAAATGCAAGCGGTGGCGGTAGGGTGGCAGGTTTACGACATCACCCACCGGGCGCTCGATCTGGGACTGGTGGGGCTGGCGCAATTTCTTCCGGGCATTTTACTGTTTCTGGTTTCGGGACATGCGTCGGACCGATTCGAGCGGCGTAAGGTGCTGAGCGCTTGCTATGTGGGATATGCGGTGTGTTCCGGACTCTTGCTGTTCCTTGCCGAGAGCGGCACGCATTCGGTGCGGCCCATTTATGCAGTTCTAATTCTGCTGGGAGTGGTGCGGTCGTTCAATGGAACGGCGAGCCGGTCGATCTTGCCGCAACTGGTTCCGGACGAACACTTCGCCAATGCCGTGGCATGGAATGCGACCACGTTTCAGGCAGCGACAATTCTGGGACCTTCGCTCGGCGGAATCTTGTACGCGCTCTTTCGAGGACCGTCGGCGGTCTACGCGGGCGCGATGCTGACCGCAGGGGGCGCGCTGCTCTCCATGTTCCGCATCCAGACGCGGCCCCAGGCAAGGAAGCGCGAACCGATGACGCTGAAGACCGTATTTGCGGGATTGCACTTCATCTGGCGCGAAAAGCTGATTCTGGGCGCGATTTCTCTGGACCTGTTCGCCGTACTGCTGGGCGGGGCCGTGGCGCTACTGCCGGTCTATGCGCGGGAAATTCTGCACACCGGTCCCTGGGGACTGGGATTGTTGCGTACGGCGCCCGGCGCCGGGGCAGCGCTGATGGCGGTTGCGCTGGCGCATCGTCCACTGCGCGGGCGCGCCGGGCCGACTCTGCTCTGGTCGGTTGCGGGCTTCGGAGTGTGCACAATTCTCTTTGGCATCTCTACGAGTTTGGTGTTGTCCCTGGTTTCTCTGATCTTCCTGGGAGCGGCCGACATGATCAGCGTCATCATTCGCGCGACCCTGGTGCAACTGCGAACACCCGATGAAATGCGGGGACGCGTGATGGCGGTGGACATGGTTTTCATTGGGACCTCGAATGAACTCGGGCAGTTTGAATCGGGCCTTACGGCGCAGTGGTTTGGGACCGTTCCTGCGGTTTTGCTGGGGGGAGTGGGGACGCTGGTGGTGATCGCTTTGTGGGCTTGGGGCTTTCCTGATCTTCGCCGCGCGGGAAACCTGAGCGCGATAAAGAGTGTGGGGGAAGAGGCTTCGGTAGCAGGGGACCGTCTACAGTAGAGGCGATGGTTCGCCCTGGTTCTTACCGGACGAAATACGCTGCAGATTTAATCCCGAGCCAGCCCCAAATGGCGCCGGGAACGTTCTGTCCAGTATTTACGATGACCTTCGCAAAAGTCCTCAGGACTTAGGGGACCGCGTGGTGGATTTCATCGGCATCCCACGATTCATCCTTAGGGATTCACAACTCGGACCTGTACACAATTCTGAGACGATGACCCCTCCTCGCAGCTACGCCCGCACGCCGAGGGCGATTCTGATGGCAGATTGGTTTACATCGAAACGGCTGGACCGGGTGGCTAGCACGTTCAAGCGTTCGTCACTTTGAAAGTTGGTCCTGGGCGGAGGACAGCCCTTTCCGCCGGTGCAGGCGGAAGTAGTGAAGCAACTCTATGAAAGGTTCCGCCCTGAGGTGGAGGAGTTGGAACGAATGCTGCAATGCGACCTTTCGTCGTGGAAATTTCAGAAGCCTGGCGCGGGGTGGCGGGATGAGCCGGGATTCAGCCACTCCTAGGCAAGGGAGAGCGCGAGCCGATCGGTACGGGCACGTCACTTGCCGCGAATCAGAGTTTTAGCGGCGCCCATGTTTTCGTAGCGATCATAGACGCGAACCACCATGACGTGCTCGGAAGAAGGGGCGCCGGATTCCGGCGTGACCTTGAAGTCATAATTCTCACTTTTTGCGTCCGAGAGCTGTCCGACCGGCTCGACGTATTTCCAATCTCCTGCGTCGACAGAATATTCCGCGCGCCGAATGGCGGAAAAACCGTCGACCGCGCGGAATGTGACATGAATTTGGCTCCTCTCGACCGATGCCGCGAGGTTCTCGATGCGCGGAGGCGTCGTGTCCACTTCAAAACGGCGGCTTTCTCTGGCGGCCGTCAAGCCTTCGCCCGGGGAATGCGAGGGCTCGTCGGAAGCGACCACTTTCACGCAGTAGCCGCCATCAGGCAGCAGGCTGGCATCGAAGGAATATGCCTTGTCGGTGAGATTGTCTTTGAGCAGAAGCCAGCGCGTCTCACCATCGCCTCGGTAGTAGATCGAGTAGATCAACTGGTCGTCGTTTTCATCGTGAGCGCTCCACTTCACTCCGATGGAATCGCGGTCGTGTGAGCTTGGTGTGGGGGTATCGAAATGTGTGCCGGAAGATCCCGTCGAATCCGAGCCGAAGCTGCTAATCGAGGTTTTTGGCAGCGGCAGGTATTTCACACCGACCTGCACGTTCAGGTCGTCGATCTCGGGAGCGGCATTCTTGGGCAGATAATTTAGCGCCACGCTGTCGACGCCGGGAGTTGTGCTCGCCGCGTGCAGCACTGCTTTCCACTGCACATAGCGCGCCGGCGGAATTCCGGGTTCAGTGTTCTTAGCGAAATCGACCTTCTTCCAGGCACTCCAGTTGCGGTCAGGATTGTCGACATTGCCGCTGCGGGCGTAGAGATCGACCTTGCCGGTACCGCGGAAATCGGCGCGGCCCCAGCGGGAGAAAATCCTGGCGTCGAATACATCGCTCTGGTACGTGCCTTGGGATTCAGGGTCCGGCCCCAGCACAAATATTTTCCCCAGATTACTAGTCGCTGCGTAGAGGCCGCCCCCGGGAGCCTTGGCGAAGGCAGTGACTTGCGAAGCTGGGGCTTTCAACAGATCGGAAAAATCATCGAGTCCGGTGATAGCAAAAACGTGACCGCGATTGCCCGTGCCAGCGAGCAGGCGCTCCTGTGAATCGAAGGCCAGGGAATAAACGATGTCGTCGTGCGACGTCCACAGGCGCGCGGGAGAGCCGTCGGATGCGATGCGATAGATATCGGAGCCACTGCCGGCGCCGCCTCCAGGAAATGGGAATGGACCCGTGCCGGAAGGCGCGGTGGGTGTGGGAGTGATGGTCATACCGGGGACCTGGGGTGCAGTGCTCGACGAAGGCGCGCTCGATGACATCGTTATCAATGCAGAGACGGTGCCGGATGAGCTCGAACTACTTCCACCTCGTTTCTCGCCGACCGCTGCTGCGTAGATATTGCCCGCATGATCGAGCGCCAGGGCTGTGATTTCTTTTTTGGGAGCGCTGTACAACACAAAGCCGTCACCTGCTGGAGAGATGCGATAGATCAGGCCGCTGCCGTCGGAACCGGCGATCAGATTGTCCTGCGAGTCAAAGGCGAGGACACGAATATGAGTTTCATCGCTCTTGAAAAAAACTGAGTGATCGCCCTTTGGAGTCACGCGATAAATCTCGCCGCGGTCGCCGGTGGCTACGTAGAGGTCGCCGGACTTGTCGAGCGCGAGGTCCCATATATATTTCGTCCCGGGCTCAAAATAGACCGAGGAACTCCACGAAGGATCTGCGGTGGTTCGAGCGGCGTCTTTGTCTTTACTTTTATCAGAAGGTAAAGCCTGCGATGAATCGCCTTTTGCAGGCTGCGAGATCGAGCCTGGTTTATGTTCGAGCTTGTACACCTTGCCGTCGGGAGCTGTGGCTGCGTAAATTGTGCCTGCGGGACCGGTTTGCAGGGCTTGTACCTGGAGCTCCTTCGGTTCGAAAATGATTGTGGCCTTGCCTTGGGGAGTGATGCGGTAGACACGGGCGGGCGCGCCCGCCG
>JAUTWY010000394.1 GCA_030838305.1 Acidobacteriaceae bacterium | reverse complement strand
GGGATTGCACGGTGTGCGGCAAGCAGTGCGTTTCGCCGCCATTCATCCACAGTAAGAGCCGTATGCGTAAACGCGCCCGTACGGATCTGCGCGGGGGGCGATCAGCAATGGTCGTCCCTACCGCGACAGCTGGGATCACTTCTTCTTAACTACCGGATTGCTCAAAAATGTACCCAAACGATCCATGCGTTTGGAGACCACCGGGCCGACCGCAAACCGGCAGGATCGATGAGCGTAATTGCCTGATTGTTTCAGCCATGCGCTAAACTGGGGCCGGCGGTCATTCGGTACGAAGAGGAGTCATACGTGGAAATACGTCAGCACATTAGTGTGATCTTGTGCTTGGGGATAGGCCTGGCGTCGTCGGGGCTCACTGTGGCGCAGTCCTCCCCGGGTTCGGGAGCAGAGATACGTCATGCAGAAAGTGCGGTGCCGGGACTGCATGACTTCGATTTTTTATTCGGACGCTGGCAAGTCCATCATCGAAAGCTGAAACATCGCCTCGTCAACAGTCACGAGTGGATCGAATTCGAAGGGACATTATTCTGCCAGCCACTGATGGGTGGCTACGCTAATGTCGACGACACCGTGTTCGAAGTTCCGGGCGGCACTTACCGCGGCGTAGCTGCCCGATCGTTCGACGCCAAGACGGGGCAGTGGTCGATCTGGTGGATGGACAGCAGGACGCCACTTGGGCCGATGGATCCGCCGGTGAGAGGCAGCTTCCACAATGGCGTAGGAACGTTCTATGCGAACGACGATACCGAAGACGGGAAACCAGTCCGCACGCGGCTCATATGGTCCGAGATCACACCCACCTCAGGTCACTGGGAGCAGGCAGAATCTCCCGATGGTGGAAAAACATGGGAAACGGATTGGATAATGGACCTCAAACGAGTGCAATAGTTTGTTGAATGGATATTTGCCTTCGAGACCCGGCGCATCGTTAGCCGTAGCAAAATTGACAATGTTGTTGACGACATCGTCAAGCTGCTCGAATACGCGAAAGGTTTTCCGCGCAGAACACTTGATGTCGGCGGGTCAACTGTTGCTAAATCGCCATTACACCCACGACAGACTGCTTTGATCGTTTCCTTGGTGGATGGTCGGCCAACCGGAAGTAATGGGCGCGAATCGTGTCCGCTGGGATTAGTTCCGGCTTGCCCGTGACTCAGCGGGAATGCGAACCGTGATCCTCGGTCGCGAGGTCGAAAGACGACAAAGACCGTACACTCGGGCGGCTTGGGTAGATTCGGCGGGCGTGAAGCGAACTTTCTAAGCGGTGGCGGCCTTCACTTTCGCCGCAGCCTGTTCAATAAAATCTGCGACAGCTCTTGGCTGCGATACGTAGATGGCGTGACTTCCCTTTACCTCAACGACAGTGGCACCCGCGCGCTTGGACATGGCACGCTGGGCCTCAGGTGGAATCATCTTGTCCTCGGTGGTGACCAGGTACCAGCTCGGCTTGGTCCTCCACGCGGGTTCGCTGATCGCGCCGCTAATGGCGCCCAGGCCCCACGGAACTTGGGAGTCAGCCATAATCGCGGCTTTTTCTGCGTCCACGTCGGCCGCGTAAGAAGCGGGAAACTTCGCCTTGTCGAGGAACATAAAGCCGTCTTGCGGGGGCAGTATCGGCGGTACGGGCGCGCCGGGCGGCGGGTCCTTAATAAGCGATCCCACCGACTCGCCCTTGTCTGGAGCGAAGGCAGCGATGTATACGAGGGCTGAAACTTTTGGATGGTTTCCGGCTTCCGTGATTACCGCTCCCCCGTAGGAATGGCCAACGAGAATTGCAGGTCCGTCCTGCGTTGCAAGAGTTCGCTTGGTAACTGCTACGTCGTCCTCCAACGATATCGTCGGATTCTGGACGATGCTGACGCTGTAACCGTCTCGCTTCAGGATCTTGTAGACGACCTCCCAGCCCGCGCCGTCCACAAAGCCACCGTGGACGAGAACGATATTCTTCATGGCTCGATACCTCCTTGTTTCAATGATGTGAGTGACATCGGCGGGACTCGCTTGGGACCGTGCAACAGGCCCTGAGCGTTTGGCCCGAATGTGTCGGAGTGTAACGAGGGATCAGTGAAACTGTCAACACAATGGCGGAATCCGTACTTCGCGGATGGTATGCTACTCGGAAATTATTCCTCTCGTGAGTTCCTTTTCTGAAAAATACTATTTATTCGCCGGTGTAGTCGCGTTTCCGGACGCCTTGATCTCATTTCTGCGGTTCACGGGCATTTAGCAGGACTCACCCACCAACTCGGCGATGATCAGTGACTGCTCACCTTGTACTTCGATGGAGAGGCTGTCGCTATTATTTCGGTCCTGGCACGAAGGTCTTTTTCGGCTAGGCGTTAGTGCCGCCGTCTACCGTCAGGTTGGCGCCGGTGATGTATGAGGATTCGGGGCCGGCGACGAAGGATACCAACGCCGCGACTTCGTCAGGGGTGCCGAAGCGGTCGAGCGCTGTGTTGGCTTTTTGGGGTGTCGCCCAATCGCCTGCAGCGGGATTTAAGTCTGTGTCGATCGGGCCGGGCTGGACGTTGTTGACGGTGATGCCGCGGCTCCCTACTTCTCTGGAGAGCCCCTGAGTGAACATCTTGACGGCCCCTTTGGTGGCTGAGTAGGGCACCAAGCCAGGGGTCATCATACGCTCGCCCACGCACGAGCCGATCATGATGATGCGGCCGCCGGTCTTCATGTGCTTCAGCGCCGCCTGAGTGGCGACCATTACGCCGCGGACATTGATGTTAAACATACGGTCAATCTCCTCCAGGGTGGTCTCCTCGAAGGTCTTTGGGATGGCCGTGCCGGCGTTGTTCACGAGCACGTCGATCCCGCCGAAGGTACTTACGGTCTTATCCACCGCGGCCTTAACGGCCTGCGCATTGGCTGCATCGGCTTGAATGGCGATGGCCTTTCCGCCAGCGGCTTCGATGGATTTGACGACCGAGGAGGCCGCGTTTGCGTCTTTCGCGTAGGTGATCGCTACAGTGGCGCCGTCCGCGGCCAGGCGTTTGGCAATCGCGGCACCAATACCACGTGAGCCACCCGTGACGAGCGCTACTTTTTTGGTCAATTTAGACATGGGCCCCTCCCTCCGCTTTCAGCAGTGGCATTGATAGCCACTGAAATCACTGCGCTAACTTTGTCTTGCTCGGATCTCTGCTTTGCGATTCAGAGAACACGATACAAGTTAGGCGCTTTGATGTACGAGGGTCAGAAACCGATACAATTCTTAATCACGCGGACGGCGGCGACCGGGGGAGAATTGTGCCCGCAGTTTGTCGATTCGGCGAACCGCCAGCAGACTGCTCGCAACGACGCGCGAGACGTTCTGATCACCTCACGCGGCGGCAGCTTGGGGTTACCCGTCATAGGTAGAGTGATTCCGCAAGATTGCCTACGAAAAAAAATCACAGGGAGTCAGCAACTTCTTCGAGACCCCTGGGTTGAGGTTGGGCAACCACGGGTGGCGCATGGGTGTGTCCAGCAGGAGCTTCCAGTGTGCTTGCCGGTGGAAGCGGCTAGTTCCCCTAGCCGTTAATAGATAAAGACAATCTGGAGGACGAACATGAGACAACTCATTGGCGTTTTGGTGAGTGTGGCGACGCTACTCGTGTGGGTACCAGCGATCCATGCACAGGATCAGTTGGTGCCGGCGGGTACGCTGCTGCAATGTACGTTAGACGAGCCGAATTTCTCTTCGGCGACAGCAGCGATCGGTGACCCGGTGTTGTGTCACTTGAGAACCATGCAGCAGTTCGGCAGGCCCCTGTTCCCGAGAGGCAGCATGCTGGGAGGACATTTGGAAGCGGATAAGGAGCCGGGGCATTTCGTGGGGAAGGGCTACCTGAAGATTACGTTTGACCGGGTAATCCTGCCGAGCGGGGACCTGCCTGTCCCGGCAAAGGTGATCCTGGCCCGCGGTTATAAGGTGGACAAGCAAGGCGGGATCGATGGCAAAGGTCACCCGACACGCGACGTGGTCGAGTGGATGATTCCACCCCTGTGGCCCTGGAAAGTGGTGAGCTTGCCGTTCCGTGGGCCGAGACCGACGTTGAAGGGAGAGGAGCCGCTGGAACTCCGGTTGATGGATGACATCGTGATACCGCGAAGTCTGGCGCAAGTAAGTCATCCGGATCGTCCACCATACGCTTCATATACACGGCCAAGCGGATACCACTCAGCGCCGCGCGCAAACGCGGTACAACTGGCGGTCAACAAGAACTCCAGCACCGCAAGCCAAGGCGCAGGAGGTGGTCTGCGCGTCATTGGACAGCCGCCCAACAATGGGCATACCAGCGAAAGATCGACGATACTGGTGACAAAGTCGAACCAGATCTATGAAGAAGTGGCCAATTACCAGAGAGACGGCAACTTGTTGATGGTCCAAGACACGCAAGGGCGGAAGGGCGGGGTGGACGTCAACGAAGTGGATTGGCGGAAGACCACGGGGATGACGACGGAAGCGCGCTCCGGGGATAAACCGTTGATCGCACGATTCCTGTCAGCATGGATGCCAAATCACAAATCCGAATACGCAAAGCTACAATGATCCGCTCTTTGATTGAGCGGCATTGTTCGGACAAATCCGTCCTAGTGTCCGCTAACTCGTTACCGAACAACTGCTTTTGCACAAATTCACATCTCCGGTAACCGCATTACCAGGACTTGGGAGTATCGCGAATCGAATACCTCGCCGCATACGCCTTCGCATGAAAGTACCAATGTTCTATGCCCTGCCCGTCTCACTCCGCTGCAGCTTTCTGGCGAGTCCCTTGTAGAGATTCAGCAGCGGCGGAGTGACGACGGAGTCGAAAAAGAAAACAGCCCTTCGTTGACTTGACACCTTGTTAATGGAACGGTATTGTGACGTCGTTCAGTCGAACCCACCCGCTATTGTCCCCGAGGAATGAGTCCTACTGATCTCGGCCACGCTATGTATCCCACATCTATCGAGCCGTTCAAGAAGAGTGACGGAGCAATCTACCGTTCTCTGAAGGAGTTTCACAGATCATGCGCAGAATCCTAAAGTTTTCAGCGGTGGTGTTTCTGCTTCTTGCTCCGGCGGTACGGGCGCAGGAGACATTAGCTCAGGCTCCGCTGTTCACCCATTCGCAAGTAAACGAGCCAATTCACTTTGACGTTTCACCCCCAGTAAGCCAACTAGCCCACGCGGTTCTGCTTCCACAGGGCCAACAGTTGATCCACGCCGTTCGAATACCCAAGTTACAAAAGCTGACGTCGGCGCCTGCCGGAGTTAACGCGCCCGTGGACGCCGCCCTCCAAACATCATCTGAAGGCTTGGTCAGTGCCTTTATCGGTCTCAACCTGCTAGGAGTCGGAGTCGGCTTCAATGGCTACGTGGTTCCTGATGCTCCTACGGATGTGAACCTCGCGGTGGGTGACACGCAGATAGTCCAGTGGGTGAACGTCTCCTACGCTGTGTTTGATAAAGCGAGCGGCGCGGTCATCGCCGGTCCGATCGCAGGCAACCAGTTTTGGGCGGGCTTCGGCGGGCCGTGCGAGACCCAAAACGACGGCGACATTATCGCGCAGTGGGACAAAGTGGCTCATCGTTGGCTGATGGCCCAGAACGTTTTTTCCGCGCCGTACATGACCTGCGTCGCGGTCTCTACCACCCCAGACGCAACCGGCACGTTCTTCCGTTACGCCTTTCCGCAGTCGAACGGCTTCCCCGATTACCCTAAGTGGGGTATCTGGACCGAC
>JAUTWY010000387.1 GCA_030838305.1 Acidobacteriaceae bacterium | reverse complement strand
AGTCAAAGACAGTCGAGCTTGAAAACACTCAGCTCGATAAGCTGAAGACTGAGCGCGCCGTGCTCGGCCCGGGGCCGGCCCTTTATCTCGTCGCCACACCGATCGGCAACCTGGAAGATATCACGCTGCGGGCAGTGCGTGTGCTTAAGCAAGTAGGTGTGATTGCCTGCGAAGACACGCGGCAGACCCAGAAACTGCTCAATCACTATGGAATCACGACGCGTACGATCAGCTACCACGAACATAACGAGATGACGCGCGCGGCGGAACTGGTGAAAGAAATGCAGGAGGGCGCGAGCCTTGCGCTGGTGACGGATGCGGGCATGCCGGGCATTTCTGATCCTGGCTTCCGGCTGATTTCACTGGCCATTCGACATCAGGTGCCGGTGGTGCCCATTCCGGGAGCGTCGGCGTTTCTGGCGGCGCTGGTGGCGAGCGGGTTGCCGACGGATTCGTTCCGCTTCAGCGGATTTCTTCCCGCGAAGCGTGGGGAGCGGCGGGCGGCGCTGGCGGCGATCATGACTTCCCCGCGGACGCAGGTTTTTTACGAAGCTCCGCACCGTATCGTCGAGGCACTTTCCGATGCAGTCGACGTTCTGGGAACAGACCGGCATGTGGTGATCGCGCGCGAAGTGACCAAGCTGCATGAAGAGTTTCTGCGCGGGCGCGCGGGCGAGGTACTAGAAACTTTGAAATCACGCGACGGCGTGAAGGGAGAGATCACGCTGCTGATCGGGAAGGCTGAGGAAGGCGAGGTTCGTGGGGAGATAGGCGCTTCCCCCCGTTTTTCGGTTAGACAGAGAGTTGAGCAGATCATGGGGGAAGAGAAGGTCGACGAGAAAGCCGCCCTGAAAAAAGTGGCGAAAGAGCGTGGAATTTCGAAAAGCGAGGCTTATCGGGAGTTGCAGAGGCGCAAATGACAAACCCGGCGGCTCTCCCACGCTAAGCCGTCGCTGAGCCTACTTCCCCGCTAACTCCTTCTTCACAACCTCACTAACCATCTTCCCGTCCACGCGCATCCCCGCACCAGAAAAGCGAGCCATAGCACTCTTCATTACCGTGCCCATGTCTTTCATGGTGGGCGAGCCCATCTCGGCTATGACGGCCTTCACTCCGGCGACAACTTCGGCCTCGCCGGCGGCTTTGGGCAAGTAGCTCTCGATCAACACGATTTCGGCCGCTTCTTTGTCCGCCATTTCCTGGCGTCCGCCTTTGGTGAACTGCTCGACGGATTCCTTACGCTGTTTGATTAGCGTGGCGAGGACGGCCTGAGACTCTTTGTCATCGAGCGGGGCCATCTTGTCGACTTCACGGTTCTTGAGCGCAGACTTGACCATGCGCAGGGTGGAGAGGCGCTGCTCCTCGCGTGCCTTCATGGCGGCGGTGATGTCTTTCTGAATCTGTTCGACGAGGCTCATAGTGCGCCAATTATAGCGGAGGAGCCGAGGGCCAATGGGTGGTCAGATTCTGACTAACGGCCGAGTCGACTGCTCGTGGCAATGGAACTGTCGAGCTTCGCTCGACTGGACAACCGAGGGCGGGCGGCTGTCCCACATTGAGCATCGTGGCGAATTCTCCCAACAACTCCCGCCACCAAACCATTCTGCCCCGCATCTCATGCTCAGGAGGAAGCCACCATGAGCAGAGTCGCGATTTGGGCGCAACTGGAAGCAAAACCGGGAAAAGAGAAAGAAGTAGAAGATTTTTTGAAGTCGGCGCAGCCGCTGGCCGAGCGCGAAGCGGCCACACTGAGTTGGTACGCAATCAAAATGGGGCCGGGGAAATACGGCATCTTCGATACTTTCGCCGATGACAACGGGCGCAATGCACATCTTAACGGCGAGATTGCGAAGGCGCTCTTCGCCAAAGCCAAGGATCTCTTTTCCAAACCGCCGGATGTGGCCAAGCCGGAAATTCTCGCGCTTAAATCTACTCGCGGCTAACCTTCAGTCGTCCCGCATTTCGAGACTTGCCAGCATTCCGATAGACTACTGAAGAAACATATTTCAAGATCTTCAGGACTCTATCGGAATGCTGCGTAAGAATCGTCTTTTTACTCCCGGGCCAACGCCGCTACTGCCAGCGGCGCAAACCGCCATGGCTTCGTTCACGGCGCATCACCGCACCGCTGATTTCCGCGCGCTGTTTCAGCGTGTGCTTGCCGACATGAAGGAATTCATCGGCACGCAGAATGATGTGCTAGTGCTCGCTTGCTCGGGTACGGGCGTGATGGAAGCCGCGGTGTCAAATCTGACGTCTCCGGGCGATAAGGTCCTGGTGCTCACGGCGGGAAAGTTCGGTGAGCGGTGGACTGCCTTGGCGAAGGCGTTCGGCTGCAAGGTCGAGGTGTTGGCCGCTGCTTATGGCGAAACATTTTCTCTAGATGATATTCACCTGAAACTCACCCCTGACGTGCGCGCAGTGTTCGTCCAGGCGACGGAGAGTTCCACCGGCGCACGGCATGATGTGCAGGGCATTGCCAAAGTTGTACGTACCCGTGGCGACGACACGCTGCTCGTAGTGGATGCGATCACCGGCCTGGGCACGACTTATTTCGATCTCGATGGCTGGGGCGTGGATGTGATCATTGGCGGCTCACAGAAAGCGCTGATGATTCCCCCCGGCCTTGCATATTGCGCCGTGAGCGAGCGGGCGTGGCAGCGGATGGAGACAACCACGTCTCCGCGGTTCTACTTCGATTTGCGTAAGGAACGCAAGTCGGCGGCAAAGGGAGAATCCGCCTACACGCCGGCCACATCGCTTTTTGCGGCGCTGGGGGCTGCACTGGAATTCGTCCGGGGGATGGGCCAGGGAGATCTGGCGAAGGGGCGGGAAGTATTAGTCAATAATGCCGAGCTTTGTGCGGAGATGACGCGAGCCGGCGCACAGGCCCTGGGGTTGAAGCTCTTTGCCTCTTCACCGGCCGCCGCGTTGACCGCGATCTGCTCTCCGAACGGAATTGATTCCGGAAAGATCGTCAAGGAATTCCGCGATTCCTTTGATGCCGTCGTTGCCAATGGGCAAGGCGAAATGAAAGGCCAACTCTTCCGCATCGCGCACATCGGCTATTACGACTATCTGGATACGATCGGCATTCTGGGCGCGCTGGAGCATGTTTTGGCGCGCTCCACGGGAAAGGCCGTGGAGTATGGCGCGGCCGTGCGCGCGGCACAGGAAGTGTACGCGCGCCTGCCCCACAAGCGACAATTGGTGGGAGCCTGAGAGCCCGGACGGTGAGCTTTCCGGCTAATTGATGGTGAAAGTCATGATGTTGGAAGTTTGCGCCATAGTGCCTCCGCCATATATGCCGCCGGGAGTGCCGGGATTGGTTACTGTGACCGTGACCGTGCCCGCAGTTGCAACATCGCTGGCAGGAATGGTTGCGGTCAACTGGTTTCCGCTCACATGAGTGGTGGTCTGTGCCACGCTGTTCCAGTTAATGGCGGCATTGCCGTTAAAGTTGGTGCCGTTGACCGTGAGCACAAAGGATGAACCTCCTGCAGCCATGCTGTTAGGGGCAAGTACGGTGACGGTCGGTGTGGTTCCGGCTGCGGGGGGAGTGGTGGCAGGCTTGCTGTAGCCGCAAGCCAAGCCCAGCGACAGAAGCCCGGCCAGAATTATTGTCTTCAGAGTGGTCATGTTTGTCATATTGTTTCTCCTGCGGGTTCGACAGCGCCCGATTTAGATAAAGTTTAGGAGCGGCCCTGGGCCAGGGTGTCAGCGCAGTGTCATTTTGATGTCAATCTTTTGTCAGGCTAGAAGTCGCAGATCAAAAGGATCGAGTCTCCCTTGAAAATTGTCATTGCAGAAAAAATCTCCGCCGCGGCCCTCGAGCAGTTAAAAGAGCCGGAGTGGACTGTCCTTACCGCAGACCAGTTGGACGGCAAACTTTCAGAACATTTGGAATCCGCTGACGCACTGATCGTGCGCTCGGCGGTGCAGGCGGATGCGGAATTAATATCGGGTGCGAAAAAGCTCCGCGTGATTGGCCGGGCCGGTGTTGGCGTGGACAACATCGATCTGGATGCGGCGACCCGACAGGGCATCGCGGTAATGAATACGCCTGGAGCAAATGCCGTGGCCGTGGCGGAACAGACTTTGGGCATGATGCTTGCGATGGCTCGCCACCTTTGCCGGGCCGACGCGCTGATGCATGCCGGACGCTGGGAAAAGAAATCTCTGCAAGGCACCGAGCTGCGGGGCAAGACTCTGGGCATCGCCGGCCTAGGCCGCATTGGTATGGAGGTCGCGCGGCGGGCGCGGGCATTCGGAATGGTGCTGGTGGCGCACGATCCGTTTGTTTCCGCGGGTGTGGCGAAGGAGCAGGGAATCCGCCTGACCAGCCTGGATGAGCTTTACGCAGCGGCGGATTACATCACGCTACACGTTGGCCTCACCCCGCAGACGACCGGCATGATCAACCAGGCTTCGCTCAAGAAGATGAAGAAAGGCGTCCGCCTGGTCAATTGTGCGCGCGGTGAGCTGGTCCATGAGGCCGACTTGGTGGAAGCGCTGAAACAAGGCCACGTTGCTGCCGCAGCGCTCGATGTTTTCGCGGAAGAGCCTCTGAAGCAATCGCCTCTGCAAGCGATGGAGAACGTTATTCTTACGCCTCACACCGGCGGATCGACTTACGAGGCGCAGGAAGCCGTGGGCATCCAGATTGCCCAGCAGGTCAAAGAGTATCTGAAGCATGGCGTGATTCAGAATGCCGTGAACGTGCCGTCCGTCTCGGCCGAAGAGTACGCGGAAATGCATCCCTACATCGTTCTGGCGGAACGTATGGGAGCATTTCTGGCGCAGATTTCTGATGGCTCGATTGAAGAAATTTCGCTGCGCTACAGCGGCCACATCGCGGACTGGAAGACGGAACTCATTCGCAACGCGGCAATCAAGGGGATTCTCAACCAGGCTTTGGAAGAAAAAGCTAACTTGGTGAATGCCGCGTCACTTGCGGACTCGCGGGGGCTTCGCGTGCATGAGGTGCATAAAGCGAAAGTCTCGACCGGCGGTGCGGGAAGCGTGCTTTCTATTTTTCTCAAGAGTTCGAAGGAACAGCATATGGTGAAAGGCGCCGTGCTGCGTGGCACCCTCCCACGCTTGCTGCACGTCGACGATATTGACGTTGAAGCTCCGTTGGAACGCGATTTGATTTTCTTGCGAAACCGCGACGTTCCGGGCGTGATCGGCAGGGTCGGCACGATTCTTGGCGAAAACGAGATTAACATCGCGGACTTTTCACTGGGACGTCGAAGTGTCGAGGTCTCGTCAGAAACGCGAGAGGCCATCGCCGTGGTTCACGTCGATGGACCGGTGCCAGAGGGAGTGTTGAAGAAGTTAGAGGAGATTCCGGCGGTGCGGCAGGCGAAGGGGGTGCGGCTGTTCTGAGTTCGCCTTGGGGCGCTGCTCACTCGAAAGGGAGAAAGTTCACGACTCCGCGCCGTCTCGCCGGAGCTTGCGACTCTCGGCCAGTAGCGCCATCGAATGCATCAAATTTTGCAACGTAACAATGCCAACCAGGC
>JAUTWY010000352.1 GCA_030838305.1 Acidobacteriaceae bacterium | reverse complement strand
GGACGGATCATTTGGATCGATTGAGCCCATACTGCCGCTCATTCCGTCCGTCCCATCGCTACCGTTCATGCCGCTCGCGCCGCTGCTGCCGAAATAATTCGAGGTAAAACTAAAGTTGTATCGCACGGGAATGTCGAGTTCCGTTCGCATGTCCGGATGGCTTGGCACGGTAATGACGATATGCCCAACCTTCCCATCGCTGATCCTCGGATCGCGCGCCAGCGACACGATACCCTTCTGATTGGCGCTTACGACCGTTGGCGTAATCCTAAGATCCTGCCACAAAACCTTTCCATGCCCTGCCCCTTCCGTCTGCAATACCTTGCCATCCGGCTCGGTTAGAACAACCACCAGCGGCAACTTCTCTCCCGGCGCGATTCCTGGTCCCTTAGGCAAGCTGGCCTGGATGGAAGCAATAGGCGTCTTGTCCAAGTAAACCTTCCACCCGAGTTTGACCTTCACCGGGGTGCACCCAGTCATTGCAAGCACGAAGGTCACGGCGAAAAAAGCCGCGCACCCGATATTCATCCAATGTGGAATATGGATTTCGGCAAGCCCTTTGTGAGTGTGCCGCCACCCACCTGCAAATTTATCCAGCACCAAGCCCGAGAAATGTTTGAACCTGCTCAAGATCGAACCCGACCAGTTCCCTTTAACTTAGCCGCGAATTCCAAATTGCTGAAAAGTTGTAAATCCAATCCCGCTGCAGCGGCGTTGCTGATAAGTCGAACCCATCCCCCATCTGCTTGTTGTTATGCAACGGGTGGCCAGGAGGTAAAGTTTTGTGCAGATTTGCGGGTTCGCTCAGAGGAAAATCGCGTCAAGGAGTGGCCAATGGGTGAGACGGGTATATCATGGGAGCCGCTTTTGACTCGAAAAGCAGACTCCATTTTAAAAGCTCCAGGAGGATTCCGATGAAATCACAGCGTCTTCTCGGGCTGCCGGGACTCGCAGCGGCCTGTTTGTTTATGAATTTGGTCTTCCTTGCACCATCTCCGGTCACCGCGCAAAACAGCCGCTCAGACATCAAGAACGTTCAGCACGTTTTCGTCATCATGATGGAAAACACTGGTTTCGATACCCTGATCGGCAACTCGAACGCGCCCTTCATCAATGCCGCGGCCGCCAACAACGGCCTGGCAAACAATTACTTCGGCGTCACCCACCCCAGCCAGCCGAACTACATCGCCGCAACCTCAGGTTCGACGAACGGCGTCGCTGACGATAATGACACCACGATCAACGTCGCCAACATCGTAGATCAGCTTGAGGCTAACGGCAAAACCTGGAAGGCCTACATGCAGTCTTATTCGCTTTGCGTCACTCCGCTGGATCACGCCTGTGGGAACCAGCTCTACGAACGCAAGCACAATCCCTTCATCTCGTACCAGGACGTGCAGAGCAATCCGGCACGCGTCGCTAATATTGTCGATTTCAGCCAGTTCGCGACTGACCTTGCCAGCGGCAACGTGGCCGACTTCACCTGGATCAGTCCGGACCAATGCAACGACATGCATGGGCGGGCTTCGACCTCCGACGACCCGTGCGATTTCTCCCAGGTGCAAGCGCTGATTGCCGCAGGGGACTCCTTTCTGCTGAACACGGTCAATGCAATCACGAATTCACGCGCTTGGACCGGCAACTCCGTCATCTTCATCGCCTGGGATGAGTCCGATTTCACCGGTAGCGGCTTCGGCGGCTTCGGGGATGACAGCGGTTGCTGCGACTCGGTTGCCGGCCAAGGCGGCGGCCATGTCGTGATGATGACCATTTCTCACTCTGCTCAGTCGCCTCGTACCTCAAACATCGCCTACAACCATCAATCCATGCTGGCAACGATTCAGGATGGCTGGAATCTTGGCTGCCTGGGATTTACCTGCGATACCGTCAATGTGCCTCCGATGAGCGATCTCGTCGGGCCGAAAAAGTAGCGCAGCAGCAATGCCGCGGGGCTGTGGAATATCGGGCCGATTCTCCATGCCCGGCGTTACGTCCTGCGGCACATGTGATTGTTGGTGTCACCAAAGCGATTGCAATGACAAAAGGGGGCCGACGAGTGTGAGGGAGCGATGCAGGGTAGGAGTGCGCCCGATCAACTCAGGCCACGACAGGCTTCTCCGTGACAACAGGAAGTTTCGCTTCCTGCCAGGCGTCGAACCCTCCCACCACATTGACCACATTCTGAAAGCCGGCACGTTGCAACAGGCTGCAGGCAATCATGCTGCGATATCCGCCCTTGCAATGCACGGCGATCGTAGCGTTGCGATCGATTTCAGGAGGCGAAACCTTGAAGTTATCCAAGGGCCACCATGAAGCACCGGCAATGTGACCGGCTTCCCATTCCGGTTCGCGGCGGACATCCAGCACGTTCCACCCGCTACCTTCTAACCGACGGCTGAGAGATTCAACACGGATCTGCTGAAGTGTGACGAATGGCAATCCAGCCTTGCGCCACGCTTCAATGCCGCCTTTCAGGAAACCCCGTGCATCTTCTAAGCCGACCCGCGCCAGTCTCATTCGTGCTTCCGCCAATGCTTCGGGCGATTCCGCAATCAACACGGGACAGGCCGCCAAACCCAGCAACGCTCCCGCCCACGAAGCGAACTGCCCCGACAACGCGATGGTTATCGATCCCGGGACGTGGCCTGCCGCGAATTGCTCACCCGGCCGCACATCGAGCACGATGCCACCTTCGGCGACCAGAGTCTTAAGCTCGGACGGCTCTACCGGGCGCAGTTCCGGAAGGTCGGAGAGCGCCACTGCTCCTGCTCGATTGATTTCCGCGTCCTGCGAAAAGTATGCGGGACGCGCCGGCAAGTTGCTGGTCAATTGCTTTACGAACTCTTCCCTGCTCTTGATTTGCAATGCGTAGTTCGTAAGCCGCTCCGTGCCGATCGTGGAAACGCGCTCGGCTCGCATGTTGCGTCCGCATAGTGAACCGGCTCCGTGTGCCGGATAAACCAGAACTTCGTCCGCCAACTTCAGAAGTTTGTTGTGCAGGCTGTCATAAAGCATTCCCGCCAGTTGCACGGGGGTGTAGCGCTGGGAAAGATCAGGACGGCCCACATCCCCCAGGAAAAGAGTATCGCCGGTCAGAACCGCCCACGGCGCCGCAGACTTCTCTTCGTCCGCAACTACAAGACATACGCTTTCCGGTGTGTGCCCCGGCGTTTCCAGCGCCGTGATCCGCATTTTCCCTACTTGCAACTGGTAACCGTCGCGCACCGCGAGGTGCGGGAATGTCGCTCCAGCCTCCGCCCCAATATAAATCTGCGCCCCGGTTCTCGACGCCAACTCCTGATGTCCGGAAATGAAATCGGCGTGCAGGTGAGTCTCGAAGACGTGCCGAATGGAAACTCGATTCGTCTCAGCCGCCCGCAGGTAAATTTCCACGTCGCGCTGCGGATCCACCACCACAGCCTCGCCCTCGGAGGCGAGCATGTAGGACGCATGCGCCAGACAGCCCAGATAAAATTGCTCGAAGTGCATCGCCTCATCTCTTCCCGCAGGTGCTACCCAATTCTATTCTGCGCTGTTAACAGTCCCACCTGCTGCAAGAATAGGTTCGCGGAAAAGGCGTTCACCCACTACTCTTCATCCAGGTACTCACCAGGAACGTCGTCCTCAGGAACCTCGTGGGTACGAACTTCCTGCACTCTGGTATCGCCCGCTCTTTCCACGCCAGCCACTACGTCAGCCTCGAACGCGTTCCCTTCCTCGATCAACTCCTCGACACTTTCCGAATCCGCAGCCTCGACGTGGGACAATCCCTGGAGGTCTCCCGATTGCCCCGCCGATCGCGATCTCCGTTCTTGGGATTCAAGCGATTCCCTATCGACTTTCTGTCTTGTCCTGGGAGCGCGTTTCGCGAGGTTCCCAGCAGTTTTCCCGGCGGCCTTCTTCTTTCCGAGGGACTTCGTCTTCAGCGCTGCCTTTTTCGATGTCGGCTTCTTCTTCGCCAACTTCTTTGGGGCTTTCTTTCTCGCCCTCTTCTTTACCGGTCGTCTCTTCTTCGGGGCAGTTGTTTTCAGCTTGGTGCGTTGCTTCTTGGTTTTCTTTTTAGCGGCCATAGGCGCAGTCTACCACCGGTTCTGCTCTGCCCAAAACAGTTGGCCCAGAAAACGCGATATCGCGATGCTGTCGCCCTCAACCAAAACGCCATCCGGGCTGGCCGGATGGCGCTTGGATCTGCTTTGAGAACAACTGCCGAGGTTCACTCAGGGAGCGCCACGGCAACTGTCCCCGACCTGTCTTAGGCTTTGTCACTCCGAATTCGCATGCCGTAGAAAGAACGGTATACGAAGAAGAAGGAGACAATGAAGAAGGCCAGGGCCAGGGCGTTCGTGATGGTTGCGCCTTGCTCGTGGGTGAGAGTGACGGCTAACTCCACCGCCAACAATCCAAATAGTGTTGTGAACTTGATGACCGGATTCAAAGCGACGGACGAGGTGTCTTTGAACGGATCGCCGACGGTATCGCCGATGACGGTGGCGTCGTGCAGGGGTGTTCCCTTCTGCTTCATCTCGACTTCGACGATCTTCTTGGCGTTATCCCACGCGGCTCCGGCATTGGCCATAAAGATTGCCTGGTAAAGACCGAAAACCGCGATTGAGATAAGGTATCCGACAAAAAAGAACGGTTCCACGAAGGCGAACGCCAGGGTGCCGAAGAAGACAGCGATGAAGATATTCAACATGCCCTTTTGTGCGTACTTTGTACAGATCTCCACCACCTTCTTGCTGTCGGCAACCGAGGCCTTTACCACGCCTTCCAATTTTATGTTGGCCTTGATGAACTCGACGGCGCGATAGGCCCCGGTGGTGACCGCTTGCGTGGATGCGCCGGTGAACCAGTAAATCATCGCGCCACCGGTGATCAGTCCGAGGAAGAATGGAGCGTGCAGTAGCGAGAGTTTATCTACATTTTCGGTAAGGCCGTTGGTGAGGGCCATGATGATGGAGAAGATCATCGTGGTGGCGCCAACGACGGCGGTCCCGATCAGCACGGGTTTCGCTGTGGCTTTGAAGGTGTTGCCGGCACCATCATTGGCTTCAAGCAGGTGCTTGGCGCGCTCAAAGTTGACCGGCAGGTTGTAGTCCTTTTTGATTTCGGCTTCAACGTTTGGAACTTGCTCGATCAGCGAGAGTTCGTATACCGATTGAGCGTTGTCGGTCACTGGCCCGTAGGAATCGACGGCGATGGTAACAGGACCCATCCCAAGGAATCCGAAAGCCACAAGGCCAAAAGCGAATACCGCAGGAGCAAGCATGGTCGCGGCGGCTGCCAATCCCATCGTGCTGAAGTAATACGCGATCGACATCAGTAGGACCATCGACAAGCCGAGATAGTAGCCGGAGAAATTACCGGCAACGAAACCGGACAAGATGCCGAGCGAAGCGCCACCTTCCTCTGCGGACGTTACAACCTCTTTTACGTGCCGCGATTCGGTGGAGGTGAAGACCTTGACCAACTCTGGAATCACCGCGCCGGCAAGAGTGCCGCAGGAGATAATCACCGCCAGCTTCCACCACTGAGACACATCGCCGCCGAGCTCGGGAATGATGTAGTAGGAGACCAGGAAGGTCAGGCCGATAGAGACGATCGAGGTAAGCCACACCAGAGTGGTGAGCGGCGTTTCGAAATTCATTTCATCGGCCTTGCCGAATCGGCCTTTGGCAATGGCGGCATTCATGAAATAGGAAACTGCGCTCGCCACCAGCATCATGACGCGCATAACAAAGATCCATACCAGCAATTGCACCTGCACCGTGGGATTCTTTACGCCGAGCAGAATGAATGTGATCAGCGCAACGCCGGTGACACCGTAGGTTTCGAAGCCGTCGGCGGAAGGTCCAACGGAGTCGCCAGCGTTATCGCCGGTGCAGTCCGCGATGACACCCGGGTTGCGGGCGTCGTCTTCCTTAATCTTGAAGACGATCTTCATCAAGTCCGAACCGATGTCGGCGATCTTGGTGAAGATGCCGCCAGCGATACGGAGTGCGGCCGCGCCGAGAGATTCGCCAATGGCAAATCCGATGAAGCATGGTCCAGCGTAATCGCCGGGGATGAAGAGAAGAATGATCAGCATGATGAGCAATTCGACGCTGATCAACATCATGCCAATACTCATGCCCGCCTCGAGCGGAATCTGGTAAACCGGGAACGGCTTGCCCGGCAGCGACGCGAATGCGGTACGCGAGTTCGCGAATGTATTCACGCGTATGCCGAACCAGGCGACGCCGTAGCTGCCCGCGATACCGACCAGGCTGAACGCGAGAATGATGACGACCCGCATCGCTTCCATGTGTTCCAGCACCCCGAAGTAAAGCAAAATGATGACCGCGATGAACGCCCACAAGAGAAGAATGAATCGGCCCTGCGTGACCAAATAGGTCTTGCAGGTTTCATAGATAAGTTCCGAGATTTCGCGCATGGAGCGATGCACCGGCAAGTTCTTAAGGCGCATGTAGATGACCATGCCAAAGCCGAGTCCGAAGACGCAGAATAGAATACCGATCATCAACAGGCGGTGGCCGTCGATGGCACCGTTTAGGAAGCTGACTTGGGAAAGGTCAGGAAGTTTGAGCGCAGCTTCGCCGCCGCCAGTTTCGGGAACAGGTTGAGCTATGGCTACGCCGGCGCCGACCGCAAGCAGCATGGCCACGGCGAGAGTCTTTTTCAGGAAACCAGATACCATACGGCATCCTTGGAACGCAGCACTGGCGAGCCAGATGCGCATATTGAGTCCTCCAAATTAAGTCGGTTTTCAGGAATCTGCAAACGTGTATGGGCACAGCCTTCCGGCAAGACATCCCACGTCCGAGCACGCCCGGTGCAGCATACGCGAGACGAAGTTTCCGGAATTCCGAACACGCTTCCACCGCAAACCTAATACGGAGTGTTGGAGCTTGGCCGCGTCGGATTTTGCACCCTGGACGACCGGAGAGGTTGCGATGATCTCCGAAAGAACCAGTGCAAAACTGGCATTTATAACATCTTGTAACAAAAGGGTCAATTGCACTAACGGCGGGCACTAACGGCGGGTGTTGTCTCAGTCTGCTTCGTGAACGAGGAAGCTCTGCCGAGGTGAATCTCTGCCATGAGCGCGTGTTAAACTCTCGCCTCAACCGACCCTAGGGGGATTCGCATGTTCCGATTCGCGCTGGTGCTATCGACGCTGACGTGGTTGACCATCACAGCGTCTGCGCAAAGCCCTGATGTCCCCGAATCCGGCTCCGTCGAAGCCATCGCGGCGGCTACCACCGATCCACATTTTGTTTCTCCCTGGGTCTCGTACATACCTCAATCGAGTACTGTTCCTTCTCCGGAGAAATTTTTGGGCCGCATCATGGGCGCTCCGGGAGAATTGCTGGGCACCGAGAAAGCTTACGCGTATGCCCGGGCCTTGGCGGCCGCGAGTCCTCGAGTCCGCGTATTCACAATTGGCCGGAGTGAGGAAGGGCGCGAGATTTTAGTGCTCGCCATTGCCGATGAGGCTGGCATTCGCGACCTCGACCGTCTAAAAGCTGCGACCGCGGACTTGGCAGATCCCCGCCGCACGCCCGAGGCAGCCGCGGAGAAAATCATCGCAAACGCACGTCCGATTTATTACTTCAATGCCGCGCTTCATTCCGACGAGACTGGCTCAACCGAGGCGATGGTGGAACTCGCCTACCGCCTGGCCACGTCGGAACAGACAATGATTCAGCGAATCCGCGAACGCCTGGTGGTTCTGATCAATCCTGTTTCCAATCCCGATGGCCGGGACAAAATGGTGGACTGGTTCTACCGCTACCTCAAGGGCAAGACTGATCGCGCCACGCTGCCTCGCCAGTCGCCTCCGTACTGGTCGAAGTACACATTTGTAGATATCAATCGTGACACTCACCAGCAGACACATGAAACCACGAAAGCTGTGCACCGCATGTTTCATGAGTGGCATCCCACGGTGGTGCACGACTTGCATGAGGGTTCGCCCCTGATGATGACGTGGAACGGCACAGGTCCTTATAACCCCAACATCGATCCGCTCACTTACGCCGAGTTTCTTGAACTCAGCTTCCACGAAGTAGAGGCCATGACGGCGATGGGTATGCCGGGCGTCTCGACGTGGAATTTTGGAGAGGCGTTCGCTCACCTTTATCTCGATTCCGTGGCCATGAATCACAACAGCATTGGACGTGGTTACGAGACGTTCGGCAATGGCAGCGCAGAAACTGAGAAGCGATCGGTGTCGCAGTCCTACACCACCATGGAGTGGTACCGTCCTCTTCCTGCTCCGCGAGAGGTTACATGGTCGGCGCGTGACAACCTCAACTATCAGGAAACCGGCGCTCTCGCGGCGTTGGACGATACAGCAATTCATTCCAAAGAAATGTTGCACAACTTCTACAAAAAAGGATGGGACTCTTGGCAGAAAGGCCTAACGCAGGCACCGTATGCGTTTCTGATTCCGGAAAATCAGGGCGATCCAGCGCGCGTGGCGCAGATGATAGGGCGGCTGATGGGCCAGCAAATCGAAGTTGCGCGGGCGCAGAATCCAATTCAACTTAAGGAAGGAAGCTTTCCGGCCGGAACGTACGTGGTTCGTCTTGACCAGCCCTATCGCAACTACGCAGTAGATTTGCTGACCCCGCAGCATTATCCGAAAGATGGAGAGCCTCCTTACGATGATGTCTCGTGGGCGCTACCGGCGAATTACCATTTGCAGGCGATACCCACCGCCGACCCATCAATTCATGATGTTGCCTTGTCCCGTTTGACCGAGGTGCCGCATCCCACCGGGCACTTCAGTGGCGCGGGTCCCATCTATCTGCTGAAAGACACGGGCCAGGAATCACTTCTTGCGGCCCGTTATCGTCTGGCGAATTTCGAAATTCAGATTGCAGAACGTGACTTCGAGGCGGGTGGCACAAAGTTTCGCGCAGGATCGTGGATTCTTGCCACGCAGCCCGGATTGCGCGATGCCATTGTGTCTACTGCCGCCGAAGTGGGTCTTGACTTTATGCAAGTCGCCACCTCACCGGATGTACGCCGCCACAAGGCAAGGGCTCCGCGCATTGGCCTCTGGGTTCCGTGGGCTGACACCGACTCGATCGGGTGGATTCGATACTCGCTGGATCAGCGCAAGGTTCCTTACACCTATCTGCGCGATGAAGATATTCGTGCGGGAAATCTACGCGCGCGCATCGACGTCCTGCTTTACGGACATGTGGATCTGGAACTGGCGGAGCAGATTGAAGGTCTGCCCAGGAGATGGTCGCCCATGCCTTTCAAGAAAACGGCTCAAACGCCCAGCTTGGGCACTCCGGCCGAATCCGACGACATTACGGGCGGAATCGGCTACGAAGGACTCGCGCAGATTCAACACTTTGTCGACGACGGGGGCTTGATGGTGACGCTCGGCAGCGGAAGCATGCTAGCGCTGGAAGGCGGGCTGGTGCGCTTTGTGCGGCGGTCGTCCGGCGGGGTTCCGCGCAGCACGGCGGGAGGGGGCGGCTCCTCATCCGCTGCTTCTCAACAAGCCGCGACGCGAACGCCTGGAGCCCACGTGCGCGTTACGTTTGACCGCGCCGACCATCCTATTGCGTACGGGTATCCCGCGCATACTTACGTCTTCCGCCAAAACTTCCCTTTGTATAACATCCCGCGCCGGTGGCTGCGAATGGCCTATTGCACCACTTGCCTCGACGGTCCCGAAGACCGGAGCGGAATAGTGATGGAGTGGGGCGACCCTGAAGGCCAGCCATTCGTCGAAAGCGGCCAAGCCTGGGGAGAAGAAAACCTGATCGGCCGCCCTGCCATCCTCGACATGCCGGTCGGCAAAGGACACGTGGTGGCCTTCAATTTCAATCCGATCCACCGCGACTTAAACCGCGGCGACCAGCGTCTGCTCTGGAACACATTACTGAATTGGCAGGCCATCCTTGCGGGACAGGCGAAGCCCGCCGAAACGTCGGTGCCACTTGAACCCGACGAATAAATACTGAGGGTTCAAGTCCAGTAAGTCCGGTCGAGCGACCGGTACTGGATGGCCTCGGCAATGTGCTTGGGCTCGATGGCCGCATTTCCTTCGCTGTCCGCAATCGTGGGCGGAGTGCTGTAGCCGCAATTCTTCAGAGCGGCACGCACCCGGTCGCGGCTTTCGCGCACAGCCGCATCAGAAGCCAACCGTGTGGAAGTGATCCTGGTCCGTCTTTATGCCGGAGCAGTCGACCTGTACCTGAATAATGTTGGCGTCGACGCCATAGATCGCGGCGCTAAGGGTCTGGTAGAGCATGGGTGCTCCGGGCGAGACATCCCTCGTGCCGCCGTCGGCACACCAAGGCCTGATTCCGGAATTTAGCTACCTTACGCCGTGCAACTCCAGGTTGGCGGTGACAGATGTCACAAGTTGTGCTGGGATACTGAGGAAAACTCGGGAAATCTAGAGAAGGCGATCGAATGCTGCCCTGTGATTTCCCGGAATGATAACGTCAACGTACCAGACTCTCCAACAGCAAACACGGTTGTTCCCACCCGGTCGGTATAATTACGATGGTTTAACTCTTTGATGGTCTTGCCGCTCTCTAAGCCGGAGACCACGTAATTCTATGATTCACGACACCTCCGAAACGCCGCGACAACCCCGACCTCCCCAGAACCTGGAGCGCGAAGAATCTCAGCTGTGGCGATGGATCCTTCTGTTCATGGTTCTGCTGGCAGCGGGCTTCGCTGCACTCGCTTGGGAGCGCCTGGAAACTCTGCCTTACCATCTGGGTCCGTTGGCATTAGGCGTGTTGGTTTTATCCGTGCTCTTAGCTATTTACGCCTACGGGCGGCGGCAACAAGTGGTTCAACTGAAGCTGCTGCTCCAGGATTTGCAACAACATGTCGGCGTTGCTCCATCCGAAGAACAACTCGACCAACTCAACGAGGTCATTGCCCGGTCGCAGCGCAGCTTCAAAGAGCTGATTGATTCTTTCGAGGACGCCGCTTGCGCCGTATCTCTCGACGGCACGCTGCGCACGGTCAACAAGAGTGTAAGTGAACTTGTTGGGCTTCCCTACACTGCGATTGTAGGCCAGAAATTTTTTGACCTGCTCGAAGAACCGACCCGCGAGAGCGTCGAAGCCGGGCTTTCGCGCTTTCTGGAGAAACGCCATTGGACCGGCACTGTCCGCATCCGTTTCAAGAATAATTCGAGGCCGCTGTTTTTCGATTGTGTTCTCAATGCGATCGTCAAGGGCGGTGAGGTGGTTGGAGCTAGCGTCTTGGGCCGCGATGTTACCGGTCAGCACGAGAAAGAACTACGCTTCACAGAACTTTTCGAAACGCTGCAGGAAGGCGCTTATTTCAGCACACCGGAGGGCAGGCTTCTCGATGCCAATCCCGCGCTGGTAACCATTTTGGGTTACGCGACGAAAGAGGAATTGCTGGCGGTCGAACCCAGCGAACTGAACGTTGACCGAGCAGAACCACCCGTGCTGGGCCGTGCTCTGGACGATCGTGGGGGCGTGCGTGCAAGAGAGATCATGCTTCGAAAGAAGGCTGGGTCGGCCGCCATTTTTCTTGAATCTTCGCGCGCCGTTTGGGACGCTTCCGGCAAACTGATTCGTTATCAAGGCACTTTGGTCGATGTTACCGAGAGGCGCAAACTGGAGCGGCAACTGCTGCAGCAGGAAGAATTCCGCCGCCACTTGCTCGAAAGCTTTCCCGACCTCATTCTCGTGGTCGACCTACAGGAGCATTACACCTTTGTGAGTTCGCGCGTACGCGACTTGCTGGGGTATCAGTCGGAAGATCTGCTGGACAGGAGAATCTCTGAAACCGCGGATCACTCGCCGGAACTCGCTGCGCTCTATCACGACGTCATTTCCAGCAACCGGAGTTTCGGCGCCACGGAATTCAGCGCCCGCCACCGCGATGGACGCTGGCTCACCATGCGCGCCTCCGCCAGCCGGCTCTTTGACGCCGACTCCAAGCTCGCGGGCGTCATCATTTCCGTGCGCGACATGACGACGGAGCGGAAACTGGAGCAGCAGATCGTCCAGAGCGAACGTTTGGCTGCAATGGGGGCGATGATTGGCGGGGTGGCCCACGAACTCAACAACCCGCTGACCAGCATTCTGGGGGTTAGCGAACTATTGCAAGACTCGCAAACCACCGATGCGGCCCGCAAGCAGATTGGCATCTTGCAGCAACAGGCCCGCCGCGCTGCCGAGATCGTTCACAACTTGACCTATTTTGCCACTCCGCCGACACCAGGAAAAACTCCTGTCAATATGGCGGACATCGTTGAGCGGACCCTCAATCTGCACTCATACTCGCTGCGTAAGAACAGCATCACCGTAGATTTTCTTCGCGAACCCAACCAGCCTTTTGTGAAGGCGGATCCGCACCAGTTGATGCAGGTATTCTTAAACTTGATCCTGAACGCGGAACAGGCCATTCGCGAAACGCGCGACCGCGGAACGCTACGCATACGCCTGGGAAATAGCGGGGAATCCGTTTGGGCAAGCTTTCAGGACGATGGCCCGGGAATTCCGGCGGACGTTCTGCCGAGCATCTTCGATCCCTTCTACACGACGAAGCGACCCGGACGAGGAACCGGACTTGGCCTTAGCATCTGCAAGTCGGTTATGAAGGAGCACAACGGGACGATCGACGCCGCCAATGCGCCGGGCGGAGGAGCGGTGTTCACCGTTACACTGCGACCGGCATCATCCTCAAGCTAAAAACTACTAGTCCCTTTCCACTGCCATAGCAACCGCATTGCCACCGCCGAGACACAGCGCAGCAATACCGCGTTTCGAGTTGCGGCGGATCATTTCATAAATCAGAGTTACCAGCACTCGCGCACCGCTGGCCCCAATCGGATGCCCGATCGCCACCGCGCCACCGTTTACGTTGACTTTATTCAGATCAAGACCCAATTCCCGCATCACACCCAATGCTTGCACTGAGAAAGCCTCGTTCAGTTCGTAGAGATCAACCTCATCTTTCTTCCACCCCGTCTTTTCCCAAATCTTCCGCACAGCGTCGACGGGCGCCATCATCACCCATTTCGGCTCGACGCCGCTGGTGGCCTGCGCCATGATTCGAACCATTGGCTGCGTGCCCATTTCTTGGGCCCGCTGCGCACTCGTTACCACGACAGCCGCCGCCCCGTCATTTACTCCTGGGGCATTGCCAGCGGTCACAGTTCCATCTTTTTTGAAGGCGGGCTTCAATGAGCGCAACGCTTCGATGGTTGTATCCTCGCGCGGAGACTCATCTTTCTCGAAGAGTACTGGTGCCTCGCCTTTCTTCTTCGCCGGAATTTCCACCGCGACGATCTGCGATTTAAACCGGCATTCCTTCCATGCCGCCACCGCCTTGCGGTGGGAGTTCACCGCGAATTCGTCCTGCTGCTCGCGCGTGATGCCATATTTCTCCGCAACATTTTCTCCGGTGACGCCCATGTGGTAATCGTTGTAGATATCCCACAACCCATCGTGAACCATCGAGTCAATCACCTTGCCATTGCCCAAGCGATATCCCTTGCGCGCCTGGGGGAGCAAATAAGGAGCGTTAGTCATCGACTCCATGCCGCCCGCAACCACGATGGAACTGTTTCCAGTCTGTATCGCTTGCGCTGCAAGAGCCACAGCTTTCAAGCCGGAGCCACAAACCTTGTTGATTGTCATGGCACCTGTCGCTGGAGACAATCCCGCGAAGATTGCCGCCTGCCGCGCCGGATTTTGTCCGAGGCCGGCGGGGAGAACGTTGCCCATAATGCACTCGTCGACCTGATCGGAATTCAACCCAGCGCGTTTCACCGCTTCGCGCACGACGACTGCCCCCAACTGCGGAGCGCCCAAGTCCGAGAGGCTGCCCTGAAACTTTCCTACCGCTGTACGACAACCGGAAATGATGACAACATCATCGAAAGCCGCCATTGATCATGCTCCCGCGAAGGTTTCGCAACTTTAATTCAACTTCAATTATAGATGCGCCGCGCGCGAAAAAGATGAAGTTCCATGAAGCGCTACGGTCGGCCGTTAATTCTCGCCGTCTCCGTGATGAACGCATACGCAACACTGCACCGGTGAATCTGAACGGTCGGAATTTCGCGCGCGCTGCCTCTTGAGGAAGCGAAACCTAAATTTTCTTCTTGACTATTGATCTCTGTGTGACTTTGGTACAGCAGCGCACGCCGCACTGCGTGCATTTTTCTCTTGACTTCGTTTTTCAATGACTCTATACAATCAATAAGTTGCAACAAAACATCGTTGCAGATTTTTCCATGAAAAATGGAAGGGAGAATAGAAACAATGGCAACCAAGAAAAAGGCAAAGAAGAAAAAGAAGCACTAACAAGTCAGCAAGAGAAAGAAAAGGGGGACGCCGAAAGCGTCCCCTAAGTTTTTGCAGCGAAGGCTCGCGCGCTGATCACTCCATTGGATCCGTTGCAAGCTTGATCGCGTCGCGGGCGACTTTTGGCAACTGCTTCTCCCGCGCGGGACAGAGTCCTCGAAACGCGCAGAAGCTGCAATGAAAGCCCAGCTTGGGCTTGAAGTTCCCTTCACTAATATGTTGCGCCACCCCGCGCACCCGTTCCCGCGCCTGCTCCAACTGAAAGTCGGTGCGCCTGGAGACCACTTGCACATTGCCGTCAAGATTGTGGAACACCACGTCGCCCACGCGGTATCCCCACTTTTCACGCGCAGCGATCGTATAAATGGAAAGCTGCAAACTCTCGTCCGCGTCTTCCTGCGGACGGGCCTTCCCGGTCTTGTAGTCGACGATGGCCACCGTTCCGTCAACGGCGCGGTCGATCCGGTCAATTCTTCCCGCCACCTTGGTTTCCCCCATCTGCACCTCGAACCATTCCTCCGTGTGCAGCACCTCCCGAACTGGAACTGCGCGAGCGCCTTCCAGAAATTCCCGCAACTGCGCCGTTCCCTGATCAAGGTACAGGCCGCGCTGGTATTCATCCTGAATCCCGGCCGCAAGCAGGTCGTTGCGAAACAGTTCGATCAACTCGTCGTCTGCTTTTGTTCGTCCCAGGCGAACGGAATCGTAATAAGTTCGGAGCACGCGGTGCACCGCCGCTCCATACTGCAGGGCGGCATGAAGCTGCCGCGAAAGCTTCCACTCGCGTTCAAACTTGAATTGCAAAGGGCAAGTCTCGTAGGTCTCAACCGCCGAGGCGCTTAAACGCGCGTCCAGTCCTTCGATCGCGGGTAAGGCTAGCCAGGCCGGCAGGCGGGAGCCTTCTGCATAATCCGCATCCGCTCCCGCCGCGATCGCGATCAACTCGGGCTGCGAAGGCAGCGACGCACGGGCTCGAAGCCAGGGTTGCAACGCCTGGTTTGCAATCAGCTCGCGCATGTATCCCGCCGGACTCTTGTCGCGTCCGATTCCCTGCTTGCCGTAGATGTGCAGCGAATCTTTGGCGCGCGTCATCGCCACGTAGAACAGACGCCGCTCTTCCTGATCATGAAGAGTCTTGTCGTCGCCCGCCGCCGCCGAATCCGGATCGCGCAATTCTTGGGGAAACTCCACCAGGCTTTCCCGATAACCGGCGGGGAACGAGCCCCCGGTCGCACGCAGGAGAAATACGTGAGAAAACTCCAGTCCCTTGGCTCCGTGAGCGGTCATCAGGCGAACCGCATCTTGATCCGGTTTCGAGGCCATGGGAATCACTCCGCCAGCTTCACGGAAGTAATCCAGATACTGGATCCATTCGCCGAGTTCGCCGGTTTCAGTAGTGGCCTTGTTCTCCCAGGCGCTGGCAAATGTCAGCGCGGCCTGCAACCCGGAGGAATTGAGGTCGAGGCCAAATTGATTTCCAATCAACTGCAATGCGGCTCGCGTCCCGGCTGGCTTGGGGATGACTTCATCGCGTGCTCGGCTCACGCAGTCCAGCACGGCACGGCCCCCGGCCACCGTATCCAATACAGAGGCCAGCCAAACGGTGGCCCCGTCCTTGTTGTCCTTCGCGATTGCGCGCAATGCAGTTCGCAGTTGTTCCGGATCAACATTGAATTGCGGCAACGCGGCAACTCGAAAAAGACTGGCATCCGATCGAACATCCACCACCGCCGCGACACAGGCAAACAAATCTCTGACTTCCGGCGTATCGCTAACGTCCATCGCTTCGATCGAGAACGGGATGTCATGCTCCGCCAGTTCCTGCACCACCTCATCGCGATGGATGTGGGAGCGGTAAAGAATGCCGAAGTCTCTCCATTTGCATCGCGTGTGCCGCTTGGTCTCCTCAATGATGCGCACCACGTCAGGAGCTTCCGCTTCTTTTCCC
>JAUTWY010000348.1 GCA_030838305.1 Acidobacteriaceae bacterium | reverse complement strand
CTGCCTTCGGTTGGATCTCAGGTATGCGTTTCCGGCAAGTACGCGCGCAAGCATGCGCCCTGGATTGATTTTTCCAACGTGCCTTCCGGCGACAGTAAGCCCTTCAGCAGTTTTCCCACCACTTTTTCGAATCTCCCCACGATTTCCTGGGTCGTGCCAAATCTGCTCGATGACATGCACGACGGAACCATCCAGCAAGCTGACAGCTGGCTTCAGACCAATCTTCAAGCTTATGTCACCTGGGCGAAGACCAATAACAGCCTGCTCATTATCACCTGGGACGAAGACCAGGGCACAATCTCCGATCATATTGCAACCATCTTCGTGGGACCGATGGTAAAACCCGGGAAGTACGGTGAGAGTATTAACCACTACAACGTGCTGCGAACTCTGGAAGCGATCTATGGATTGCCTTATGCTGGAAAGTCGGCGTCGGTTACGACGATTACCGATGTCTGGCAGTAAGGGATGGCGCCAGGATAAGCCGAATAAGGAGGTGGTGGTGAAGAAGGTGACGATCGAGAAGGTGTGAAAAGGCACGACTTCGGATCCAAGCGCGTTTTCGGGAAGGGCACGACTTCAGAGTTGCAGCCCCCGAACCACGGGGATCAGAAAGGCACGACTCGTGCCCTTCCCGTTCGAAGCTCAATCGCGCCCTTCTCGGTCAAAGTTCAATTAAGCAAATTCATGACCTCCAGGTCAGACACCAATCACGCCCACCAACTCCTTCACCGCGGCCGCGCTCCTGTCGAGCCCCGCTTTCTCTTCCGCAGTCAGCCTGATCTCGATGATCTGCTCGATGCCCTTGGCCCCCAACTTCACCGGCACGCCCACGTAGAGTCCATTGATTCCGTACTCGCCCTGCAGATACGCCGCGCAGGGCAGGATTTTTTTCTTGTCTTTCAGGATCGCCTCGACCATTTCTGTCGCGGCTGCCGAAGGCGCGTAGTAGGCCGAGCCGGTCTTCAGATGTTTCACGATTTCCGCTCCACCGTCGCGCGTGCGTTGCACCAGGGCTTCGAGCCGCGATTTCTCGATCAACTCGGTGATGGGAATGCCGGCGACAGTGGAATAGCGTGGTAGAGGAACCATGGTGTCGCCGTGTCCTCCGAGGACAAATGCCGTTACGTTCTCGACGCTGACTTTCAATTCGTCGGCGATAAAAGCGCGGAAGCGAGCCGAATCGAGCACTCCGGCCATGCCGATCACACGCTCGCGCGGAAATCCGCTCAGCTTGTAGGCCGCCTGGGCCATGGCATCCAGCGGGTTCGAAACGATAATCAGAATGCAATCGGGCGAATATTTCACCACCTCGCCCACTACCGCCTTCATAATGTTGTAATTGGTGTTGAGCAGGTCGTCGCGGCTCATGCCGGGCTTGCGTGGGATGCCGGCGGTGATTACGACGATGTCGGAGTTCGCGGTGTCTTTGTAGTCATTGGTACCGGTGACATAAGAATCGCGCTTCTCGATGGGCATGGCTTCCAGCAAGTCCAACCCCTTGCCTTGGGGAACACCTTCGATGATGTCGATGAGAACCACATCGGCCAGTTCTTTCGAAGCGATCCAGTGAGCCGCGGTCGCACCTACGTTGCCTGAGCCTACGATGGTTACTTTCTTGCGCATGTATAAGTCCTTTCAAGAAATTGAGCAATTGAGCAATTTTGTAATTGGGTAATTTGAAACCGGTCGAGATTCTCACTAACCGCCGAGGGTCGGGTCAACTGCACGATTACTAAATTTCCCAATCACTAAATTACTTCTACACCAGCACGGCCGCCCCCATATTTTCAATAATGCAGTCCGCGAATTCACTGGTCTTCACTTTGGTCGCCCCTTCCATCAGGCGTTCGAAGTCGTACGTGACTTTTTTCTGAAGAATTGTGCGCTCCATCCCGCTCTCGATCAGATCAGCGGCTTCGTTCCATCCCAAGAACCGAAACATCATCACGCCGGAGAGCATCACCGAACCGGGATTGATCACATCTTTATCGGCGTACTTAGGAGCGGTGCCGTGCGTCGCCTCGAAGATCGCATAGCCGTCGCCAATGTTCGCGCCGGGAGCGATGCCCAGCCCGCCCACTTGGGCGGCGCAGGCGTCCGAAATGTAGTCTCCATTCAGATTCGGAGTGGCGAGAACCGAATATTCATCCGCCCGCGTCACCACTTGCTGGAAGATAGAATCGGCAATGCGGTCGTTGATCATGATCTTTTTCTTCCACTGGCCCTGGCCATGAGTGTGGTAGATGCGGTCGATAACCTCTTTCACTTCCTGTTCCACAGCCTGACGAAATGCAGGCGGAGCGAATTCCATCCCCGGCTCAACCAGTTCGGCATTTTGCGCCACGGTCAGGGTGGGATTCTTGTCTTTATTGTCGATGATCCAGCTCTCACGTTCGGTAATCACCTGATCGCGGAATTCTTCCGTGGCAAGCTCATATCCCCACTTGCGAAACGCACCCTCGGTAAATTTCTGGATGTTCCCCTTGTGCACCAGAGTTACACTCTTGCGTCCAGTCTCGAGCGCATGAAGAATCGCCATGCGGACAAGCCGCTTGGTTCCGGTAACTGAGATTGGCTTGATGCCGACACCTGAATCCAATCGAATCTGTTTTTTGCCGCCCTTCAGCATGTCTTTGTTCAGAAACTCGATTAACCTCGCGCACTCGGCAGTTCCCTGCTCCCACTCGATGCCCGCGTAGACGTCCTCTGTGTTTTCGCGGTAGATGACCACATCCATGCGTTCGGGATTTTTGACTGGCGAAGGCACGCCCTTGTAATACTTGACCGGACGCACGCAGCAATATAAATCCAGAATCTGACGCAAGGCTACGTTGAGCGAGCGAATGCCGCCACCCACGGGCGTGGTCAGCGGACCTTTGATGGCGACGCGAAACTCGCGAATGGCATCGACAGTGTCGTCAGGCAGCCAGTTGTCGAGCTTTGCTTTGGCCTTCTCGCCTGCAAAAACCTCATACCAGGCTACCCGGCGCTTGCTTTTGTAGGCCTTTTCCACCGCTGCATCGAACACGCGAAGCGACGCCTTCCAGATATCGCGACCGGTGCCATCGCCCTCGATAAAAGGAACGATCGGATTATCCGGGACATCGTACTTGCCTCGCGCATATCCGATCTTTCTTCCGCTGGTTGGTACAGACACGCCGTTATACGACCCTGCCATTTGCTGGCCCCCCTATAAAGTTTCACGTATGTTTAGGAACCCAGTATTATAGATAAACCTTCGGCGCGGCACCCAACTTATTCTCGAGGCTTTTGTGGCATAATCCCGTTCCAGGGCTAGCATCGAGTGGAGGTCCGTGTCATGAACGAGGCACGAAGCAGTTCTCAGTCCCCAATTCCCAGTCGTCAGCCTGGTAGCCAGCGATTCTTGCCGAGGGCTAAGAACCGAGAACCGAGAACCGAGAAGTGTTTTCTGCGCACTGGTACTCTTCTGCCTGACACTTTCAAGCGCGTCGTTCGCCAAGAACAACCCCAGCTACACGCAATTCGGCCACAACATTAATATCGCACCGAACCAGCAAGTAGGTGAGCTGACCTGTTTTGCCTGCAGCATCCGGGTTCGCGGCCAAGTGGCGGGCGATGTAACCGCATTTGGCGGCAGCGTTGTGATCGAAGACCAGGCAGAGGTGTCCGGAGACGTAACCACATTTGGCGGCGACCTCCGGCTGGACCATGGGGTAAAGATAGCCGGCGATGCGACTGTGTTTGGCGGGCAGATACGGCGGGATGCGGGCGCAAGCATCTCAGGCGACGTGACCTCGATGGGCGGACGCGGCTGGCTTGTGCCGATCGTGCTTGCCCCTTTCGTGGTCCTCGGTCTGCTGGTCGCCTTCGTGATCTGGCTGGTTCAACGGATGCGCAGGACTTCCGCTCCGGCGATGCCTGCTTAGAAATAAGCGATCACCATCTCCTCGTCCCGAACGACTTATGCACGCCCACCGTCATATAACGTCCCCAGGGTCCATTGGTCCCCAGATCAGCTACTCCTAGATTCCTGTCGCGAGCACCCAAACGATCGAACAAGAAGTGTTGGGTCACTCGAAATTCAAATCCTTTGGCGATGAAGATTCCCACTCCCCATGAGTGCTCAATGCCAATCGCATCAGGAGACCAGGTGTACAAGGTTTTGGGGATCGTCTTGCCAAACAGAAATGCGGGCGCGCCAAAAATCATGAAGCGCCTTAGCGGTCCCCGGCCAAAGGGACGCACCTCAAGCATTCCTGACAGCATGTAGCGGGCAAACAGACTGCAAGGTGCGTTCACGCCGCCGTACTGCCCGGCGTTTCCGGCGCAGAGATTGGGGTCGATTTCGTTGTGCGGAGGCGCCAAGTCAAATTGCGCCCATCCCCAAAACGTGTCGCTAGGGAAGAACACACGATGTTCGGCTTCGAAACGCCGCGAATCAGGCGCAGGGGGCTCACTCGGTTCATTCTGTGCTCTGCCCAAAACTGAAATCAATAAAGGAAATACAAGAATCCATGCGACCTTTTTCATCCCGCCTCCAAGATTTATCTGCTGCATCGGAACTCTAGTCTTGTGCGACAAGAGCAAACGTTAAGCGTCCCCGGCACGCAAGGAAGATATCAGCCAACCGGAGCGTTCGAGAGTGGAACATTGTAACCTGCGGTGTAACAGGGACCGAGCGATCCTGACAACTTCCAGAATTCATATTCCAGCTTCTGATTTATTCCATTCGCAGGATTCCGGTGGAGCTTCTTAGCCAGAACAACTGAGCCTGCAAGCACCTACGGTTTGGCTGGCAGATTGCTGGTGCTGCAATTAGAAAGTGCCGGAGACCCCATGCCCCAGGAGATTTCTGTCTCGTACCAGGCAATCAAAAGTAAGGTCTACCGCCTAATCGATGCCTTAGTTGTCGGCGAGAAAACGGAATCAGAAATCCAAGAGTCTATCCGCCGCTGGTGGGAACTGATCCATCCTGCCGACCGTCCCATCGCTCAGAAGTATCTTCTCATCGTTTTGGAACGCTCTTGCCTGGCCCTTGATGCCGTGGAGGGAAGTTTGATGCAGGCTACTCAAAAAGAGGCCATCCGGCCGCCTGAGACGTCCAAGGTGCTAAAGATGATGGGCAGAGTGGTAAAGCCAACCGCGCTTAGCAGTCCCCCCATCTGAAGCCGCGCAGCCTCAATTCTTCGCCTGGACCCCGACATCATTTTGCAAGCGCGCCGCGGCACACCTTTCTTCCCGATCCCTGTGGGGGAGCGAAACGCCGGCGGAAGTCATGAGGGAAATCTGTCGCCGGCAGTGAGCCTCCTGTGACGGCTCCCTGCTACAATCGGTCGCATCTCTAGATCAAGTCGCTATAGTTAGAGAGCGCCTCGGTTTTTACGGGCCACTGCCTCTTGGGCGCTGGCAGCTTTTTCACCGCTCCATGGACTTCGACCAACTCCAGACGTTTCTCGAGGTAGCTCGTCACGCCTCGTTCTCGCGGGCGGCTGAAAAGCGTTTCCGGACGCAGCCTGCCATCTCCTCCCAGATTCGCTCGGTTGAGGACGAAGTTGGCGCCAAGCTTTTTGACCGCTCCGGAGGTAAGGTCTCGCTCACGGCGGCCGGCAAAGCCTTTCAGAAATATGCTCAAGACACATTGGACGCGCGCAAAGCGATGCTGACATCTCTTGCCGAGATGGAGCACGTACCCCGCGGCGCCCTGACCGTGGGCGCCAACGAAGGTACTTGCCTGCACATCCTTCCCGAGGTCTTCGCCGATTTCAAGAAGCAATATCCCGACGTCTCGGTAAACATAAAACGCTCAGACTATGCCAAGATTCTCGAATCAGTCACGGACAATTCGGTGGATTTCGGCGTGGTTTCTTTGCCCGTAAAGGACAACCGGTTGACCGTGGTGCTTATCCATCAGGATGAACTGGTCATCATCGCCCCACCAGGCCACCCGCTGGGTAAAATGAAGTCGGTAGCCGTGGGAGATCTAGCCAAATATCCTCTGGTTCTTCCCAAGGCGGGCCATACCCGCGACACGCTGGACGAACTGTTTCGCGAGCGCCGGTTGAAGCCGAACTACAGCATGGAACTTGACTCCAGCGAACTTTTGAAGCGATTCGTAGCTGCGGGTGTGGGAGTCGGCTTCATCGCCCGATCCAACGTGGCGGAGGATGTTCGGGCCGGTTTCCTGGCCGCGATCCCCATGGCCGACGCTCAGCTTCGGCGGGACCTGGCCCTGGTTTTCCGCAAGGACAAGGCTCTCAGCCGCGCCGCCCTCGCCTTCATTGAGATCGCCAAGAAACATAAATCCAGCGACGTATGGAGATCCAGATCGAAGTAGAATGAAGACACTTCTTCCAGTCTGGAGGCGTTGGCTGTTGACCTCCCTGTACGCCGGCCTGGTTTGCCTGACTGCTGCGGCCCAAGCGCAATCCACAGCCACACGTCCCATGCCGGCCACAGCTTATAAGCTGATCGCCGTCAAGGTGACCGGCACGAAACGATTCACGTCATCTGAAGTTGCAGCCGCCAGTGGATTGCCGGTCGGCACGATCGCGCATGAAGAAGACTTCCGCAAAGCTGCCCGGCAACTCGGCGAGAGCGGAGCCTTCAGCAACATCGCCTTCACCTTCTCTTATTCGGCTGCAGGTACCAAGCTCGAATTTCAGGTGACCGACTCCGACAACTTTGTTCCCGCCCGCTATACCGATTTTGTCTGGTTCACCGATGAAGAACTGCGCCGGAAACTGCACGAGCGCATTCCCCTCTTCAACGGAGAGTTGCCCACCTCCGGACGTTTGCCCGACGAAGTTTCGGACGTGCTGCAGGCCCTGCTGGTGGAAAACGGCGTCCCTGGCCACGTGGAATATGTTCGCAAGAAGGTTAAGAGCGAGCGTCTCCAGACGATTGACTATAGCGTGGCCGGAGTGAGCGTTCGCATCCGCCAGATCGAATTTCCTGGGGCAGAGGCGCGCGAGTTAACTGCGCTTCAGACAGCCGCGGAAAAACTAACTGATCGTGAATATTCCATTGAGTTCATGAATTCCTTCATTGAGCGTGCGCTGCTGCCCATTTACCGCGAGCGCGGATACCTCAAGGCCGCGTGCGCTCCGCCACAGCCGAAGGTCGTCAAATCGACTGAGTCGCGTACAGGCGAGACTGCCCAGATTACGTTCGTGGATGTGACATTTCCAGTCACTGCCGGCAAGCAGTACAAGCTGAGCGGGATAGAATGGTCAGGCAACAAGGAATTTTCCGCTGAAGCACTGCAGCCTCTGCTCCACGCCCGCGTGGGGCAGCCTGCGAACACGGTTCAACTGGAGGATGACCTGCGAGCCGTGCAGGAGCTTTACGGTTCCCGTGGATATATTCTTGCCAGCGTCAAGGTTGTAGCTGAGTTCGATGATGCTGCTGGAACCGTGGCTCTCCGTCTCGCCGTCGAAGAGGGATCTGTCTATCATATGGGCGAGCTTGAGTTCCGCGGCATCGACAATAATCTGACGGCCAGACTACGGGCCGCCTGGAAAATTCGTCCGGGCGATGTCTATGACGCCACCTACTTGAAACAGTTCCTGCCCCAGGCCAGGAAGCTGCTTCCCGCTAGTCTCGACTGGGGGGTTGAGCCTCACGTCACCGCTATTACCCGCGATAAAACGGTCGACGTCGATCTGCAGTACACGGCCAAAGCGCCGCGCTGAAGTCGCTGAGAAATTGCCGAACGATCGCTTCTTGCTGGTCAGGCACCTATTAACGATAAACTAGATTTGCCCGGCCTATCGAAAGGAGAATTTGGAAATGACTGGTCGCTCCCGCTGGTTCCTTGTTTTGTTCGCAATCGTCTTCGCCGTGACTTCATTGCAAGCATTCGCGGGCCGGAAGCAAACGTTCACCGGCGAAGTGGGCGACGCCATGTGTGGCAGAAAGCACATGGAAGGCACTCCGGCAGAGTGCACCCGCACTTGTGCGTCCCATGGCTCCAAGTTCGCCCTGGTGGTGGGCGAGAAGATTTATATTTTGGAGACCTCCGATAAGGCCGCTCTAGCCACGTTAGACCAGCAGGCGGGCAAGAATGCGACTGTAAGCGGAGTTTTAACTGGCGACACCATAGAAGTGAGTTCGGTCGCAGCGAAGTGACGAGTCTTTCCGGAGTTTCGCAAAACCGGAAAGCATTAGCCTTTGTGGTTGACCAAAGTCAGTCATATGGTAGAGTGTATCGGTTTTGCCCGGGCCCTCCCCCCCCGAAGTTCCGGGCATCGTGGCGGGATCCCGCGCCAGCGGTTTCCCGCCATTTTTCCCTCAACCACGAAATTCATCTTTCCTTTACAAAGCATTGTGTTAAATTGTGCATCTTGATCTCATTATTTTTTCGTTGCCGGAGGCTAAGAATTGGGCAAAGACATGGTTCCCAAGCGGATGTTTTTCACCAAAGGAGTTGGAAAACACCGCGAGCGGTTAACTTCCTTCGAGTTGGCGCTGCGCGACGCCGGAATCGCCGCCCAGAACCTGGTCCGCGTCTCTTCCATCTTTCCGCCAAATTGCAAGATGCTGGCCCGCAAAGAGGGCGTGAAGTATCTGAGTCCTGGCGAAGTGGTCTTCGCCGTAGTGGCTGAAAACTCCACCCACGAAGCTCACCGCCTGCTTGCCTCCTCCATCGGAGTGGCCATCCCCGCCGACAAAAACACCTACGGATATCTCAGCGAGCACCACTCTTTCGGTGAGACCGAAGACGCCGCCGGAGAGTATGCCGAAGAACTCGCCGCCGAAATGCTAGCCACCACGTTAAACGTGGAGTTCGATCCCGACCGCTCCTGGGACGAGAAAAAGCAGATTTACCGGCTCTCCAACAAAATCGTGCGCACCGCCAACGTCACCCAGTCGGCGGTTGGGGATAAGCGCGGGCTGTGGACCACGGTGATTGCGTCCGCGGTGCTGATCTTTGTCTAGGGATTTTCGACGAGGAGTAAGAGGCGGAATCGAACCCGCGTAGGTGCCGCTGAGGTCAAGCCAAACAGCAGGGCTTCAGTCCCTGAGATCACGGCAGCCTCTGGGTACGGTCCCGCTTACTGTCCCCGCATTCCTCGTGGCCGTCTGGCAATGCTCCTCCGGTCCGAGCCAATACCAGGATTACCTATTCCCCGGTACTTGGAGAGCCTACTTTGGCTGCGCGCGAGGCGCACGCGAACGCCAGTTTCGCCCATGACCGCTGCCTGGGAAAGCTCGGGGGGGAATGAGGGCAATGAAAGGCTTCCTCCCAGGTCAAGAGGGCTCCAAGTCACGGTGCGCTTTTCACTTGAAACAAACAACTTAGCGCATTATTGCGACTGCCGGACGGGACCTGGCATCGAATCATATTGTGATAGTACTTTAGTAACCCCCAACCGCTGCCAAATGTAATCTTCCGTTAACAGCCTTCCCGTATCATAGAACTGTTAGGAAAATACCTGGTCGAGCAAGAGGAGTAGTTGTGGATATCGATACCCGCAGACAGAAGCAGCTAGCACTGATGACCGAATTGATCGAAAGGAAGATCCGCCTGCACGCCCAACATTTGTACGATCAGCGTGGTCAGGCCGAAGGCCTTGCCCTGCAAGACTGGGTGGAAGCGGAATCTCGTGTGTTGGAAAACAGCATCCTCGCGCCGCTCTACCGCAAGACGCGGGCCGAGGTGAGCTCGTCCGAGGAATCCGAGAATCAGGAATTCGCGGTGACCGGGTCATCCACCTCGGAGGCTGGCGCGTAGAATCTCGTTTGCGGTGGCTGGCGCGGCTGAAGCCGCTGTTAATTTTTATTGGGCTTTACGGCGCGACTAGAAGTCGCGCCCTTTCAAGTCCACCCTTAAGAATGCAACTTCCAAAATTAGCCAAGCAACCTTATTTCCTCGCCGCAGTGATTTTCCCCTTGCCTGCCTTGGTTCCCTTCTTATCCAGCCGCTCGAACACCGCAGCCACAATCAACGGCAGCCCGACGGTAGCGTCCACAAACACTTCGCCAAATCTGCCGCCCTCAGCCGGAGGCACGAACTTGCCCCACGATATCGCCTCACTGTAAGGACTGCCCGACAGTCCTCCCCAGTAAACCGGCTCGGGACAAATGCGCAAGCCATAGTGATAGCGCTTCAGTGGAATATTCTCACCCAGCCGCCGGTGCCGTAACTCGCAGAACGGACCAAACTGCTGTGACCAGTTGCGCGGCACACCGCCGCCGATCGTCATAATGCCCAGCTTTTTCTGCCGCAGCAATGTCGCTGCAAAGTGTTCCAGATCCTCGAATGGATCAAAGCGAATCTTGTGCCTTCCAGTCGATTCCCGCAGACGATTATTCAGCGCCGTGTCCAATCCCATCTCCGAATCGCTGAATGCCGGCACAAATACCGGAACGCCCATCTCGTGCGCCGACTTCAGAATCCCCCGCTGGTCCCGCGCATTCTTTACCAAATATGCGCCGATCGCGTGATTCAGCTTGTAAGAGCACATGGTTTCGTTATGATCCCAGCCTTCCAGCACCGCCGACATCACTTCTTCCACGTCGTCCAGGTTCTGCTCAGGCTCGAGCGTGTCATACACGCGGTTGTACCCCTGCTCGTAAAGCTCTTCATCGGACACCTCCGGGTTATGCCGGAAGTGCGCGCGCCCCGTGGCCTCCACCAGTCCGTGCGCCATCAGCGCTCCGGTAGAGACCACCGCGTTCACGATGCCGCGATCAATCAATTCGGTGATGATGAGGCCCTGCTTGGCCACGGTCATCGCGCCGGAGAGTGTCATCACGACAAAACAGTCTTCGTCGCGGGCCATCGCTTCTAGCACGTCCGCGGCCTCGCCCAATTGCCGCCCGGTAAAAGCCGTCTTCGACATCGCGCGCACCAGATCGTCGATTGACTTGACCCTGGTCAGATCCAGCGGCTCCAGCGGAATCAGCCGGTCCGCAATCGGATCGTGCAGAAGACGCTCCACCCCGTCGCCGCCGCGTCCCGTGCTGCCATGAGACTTCCCCGCAGGATGCCCGCCGCCATGATTGCCCTGTTTCAAGATGAAACCTCCAAGCTCAAATCCAAATCACCCGACCCACTACTTTACAGGAACATCAGGGGACGTTGCCACGAGACAGAACAGGCGGTAGTGGGGCAGTTTGAATCTGTTTTGAAAAGGGCGCGGCTTCAGCCGCTGCGGTGATGTGTTTTTCAAGCTGACCCACTAGAGCAGGCGAGTTTCTCTTCGCGACCTTCGCGGTTAAAATCTCTGGAGCAAGCCGCTATAAACTTACGGACCTGGGAGATCCCGATGAAAGATCTGAGCATCGCGCTGGACAACCGGCCGGGTTCGTTAGCCGCGATGGGCGACGCTCTCGGCCGCGACGGCATCAGCATCGAAGGCGGTGG
>JAUTWY010000196.1 GCA_030838305.1 Acidobacteriaceae bacterium | reverse complement strand
GAATTCCCTGAAGCCGCAGCGCTTCGACGTAACCGAAGAGCCAGCCACCAGTCATCTTGGAAGAAAACTCTTCCAAAGAAACTCCGATAGCGTCGAGGAAATCTTCGATGAAGTCGCCCCAAGGCAGAATCGCAATCATTGGACAAGGGCGAGATGCAGAACCAGCCTGAGCGGACGACGATGCTGGCGTGCTCGGCGTGGTCATCATTTTTTCATGGCTTTCGCCAAGCTGAAGCCGTTTCTGTTCCTTTGCTATTGGCGCTGTGCGCGGCGTAGCCGACCCAGGTAAGGGGCGAAAGTGCCATGCAGATGGCCTTGCGCACGCGTGCCGGCGCATTAGAAAACGCCACGTCGTGGCACAGCACGGTCATAGGAGAAATGAAGGTTGCAGAAGCTGCGCATGGAATCGCGACCAACTTGGCGAGTTGTTCCAGTGAATAGCCACGCCGCACATGGCCCCACTCAGCGAACTTTTGTTCCTCGCTCGGGCACATTTTCTTCATGAAGCCGTAGTACGGAAAGCGCCAATTCTCATTGGGCACACTGACCAGTACATAGCCGCCGGGTTTCAAAACGCGTAAGACTTCGGCTATGGCTTTGTGGTCGTCGGGCACATGCTCCATCACGTCAAACATCGTTACCGCATGGAACGATTCAGAAGGGAATTCCAATCGCGTAACGTCTCCGCACACAAACCGCACGCCTTCCTGAAGATTGCAAGGCGCATTCGCAAACGAGGCATCCATATCCAGGTTGGCAATGCGTGCCTGGGGATACAAAAGACGCGTCAGTCCGCTTTGTCCGCCTCCGACTTCCAGAATTTCCTTGAAGTCGAGATCGGGCGCAATTCTGTGAATAGCGCGCATCTTTTCGCGGTAGAAGAAGCCAAAGGTCAGAGGCGATTCGAAAGGATTGCGTGACAGAAAATCAGGCAGCGGTCTCTTATAACTGTTATGCGCGTTCATTATTCTTTCCGATCGTGGTGGCCGCCATGGGATCAGCTGGAAGGTGACGGTGGCTCAGGTAATAGGCGTAGCCTGCCAGCATTCCTCGAATTTTTTGGCGCAACGGCGAGGCCAACGAGGGTTGATCCTCGTCGGAATTAACTAAAAATCTTGCCAGACCTTTTACGAGCGCCCGTAAAGCCAGTTTCGTAAAGTACAGCGGAAGAATTCCAAACGCCCGTTTGACGTTGCCCCAATGCTTGTAGCGATCGAATTGAAAAAGCAGCGCCGCGACGTGGCCTCGCATATAACTGTACGTTTGGTAGGAAAGTCCCTCCCAATCCGAGCGGTGAAAGTGAGATACCACCGCACTCGGATCATAGCGGCACTGGTACCCTTCGGCGAGCAAGCGATACCACAATTCCGAATCCTCGCTGCATCCGGAAGTTCCGGCTCCCAATCGCTCGTCGAACAGACCGACTCGATTGAATGCCTCGCGACGGAACGCCATATTGGCGCCCGCTCCCATCCGCCAGACGGGCACGCCTAGGTGCGTGGTGTTTCGAAAAAAGCTTGAGTCGAAATCCAGCGCTTCATAGCCTTCGAATCCCAGCTCCCAAGCAAACGCCTCATTCTGAAAAGCAAACTGCGCGTCGGTTGCCAGTTCAGCGGGCAGCACTGCACCGGTCAAAGCCATGATGTTCAGATTCTCGAATCCTCTAAGAATCGCCCCAATCCAAGCGGGATGGACGATCACATCGTCGTCAGTGAACGCGATAATTTCGCCGGTCGCATTGCGAACGCCGGCATTGCGCGCAGCGCTCAGGCCCACGCGCGGTTCTGCGATATAGCGAACTTCCGGAAAGTCAGCCACAACGCGAGCGGTGAGGTTGGAAGACGGATCGTTGTCCACGACGATTATTTCATGCGGCTGTGGCGAAAGAGTTCGCAACGAAGCAAGACAATTCCTCAGCACCGCCGGCCTGTTCCTCGTACAGATGATCACCGAAGTCGGAGAGGCGCTACCTTCGGCGTCGCGAACATCGCCCGAATCTGCAACATGTGAGAATGATTCCAAAGGTCGCGCAATCTTGAGCACTTGTGCTAATTCCGGGCCAGGCTCCTCATTTGGCGAAAGGAAAAACGGAGGCGTCGAATAACCGTTCTTCAAAAGTCCGCGCCCAACCGCGCGGGCAACACGCTGCGCGGCGCTGGCCGCAAGTTGAACGGAGGTAATAGGAAGCAGAGAAGCTGGCAACAACAATTGTCCTACCGGCACGCCCTGGCACCAAAACACCACGAAAAGCCCGCCGATTCCGGCGTCGAGGTTAAGGTCCGGCGGTGACTGGCGAAGCTCGACGTTCACGATCTTCCAGGGGAGGAAGCGACTCATGCCACTTCTCTCTGACCCGATGTTTCCCGCACAGAAGGTCTTCGCGCGCGACCCAGCAGTTCCCGCTGGCGCGATGATGACATCCGAAGGATGCGCCAGAATCCCAGAAATTGACCGAACATAAAATTTGTTTGGATCCACATCTCGGTTCGCAACTTTCGCCGTCGCGCCGCGCGAACGGCTTGGCGGGGAACGTGCGCGATTTGTTTGGCGGCATTGACGGTTGCCTGCGCAAACCATTCCGAAACGCTGCCTTCGAAAACCAGCGCATCGGCCAACGCCTGGCTGATCCCCAAATTGCGATTCATGGAGACCATATAGTGCAACGTGGTGCGTCGCGCGGGAATCTGATGATGCAGCTCGCACTGCGGCACGTACCACATCTCGCGGCCACTGCCCGCAATGCGCAGCGCGATTTCCACGTCTCCTCCGGACACCAGGCTTTTTCCTACGCGGTCAGCGACGAGCGGCCCTTCACTCCAGCCGCACGCGGTGAGCGCGGTTCGATTCACAACGAGTCCCGCGCCGGCAAGAAAAGGAATCTTGCGCTCCGTATCGCCGTGATCCTGCTCCGCGAAGCAATAGGTAAACGCCCGGGCATATGACGGAGGTTCAACCTCCCAGTCGAGCGCCACTTTTCCGCCGAATGCGCCGGCCGCGGGATGGCTGGCAGCGAACGCTACCGCATTTGCAACCCAATCGGGCCGCAAGAAACAGTCGTCATCCACAAATGCAATCCATGGTGCGCTAGAGCTGCGCACGCCGCGCAGCCGCGCCGGCGTCAAACCTTGCTCAGGCTCGGGAACAATTCGCAAGCCCGGAATTTTTTCTTCAGCAATGTATCTCTGCACAACGTCTGCGGTGTTGTCGCTGCAATTGTTGTCCACTACCAGGCAACTCCAGCACTCACCCTCAATTCCATTCTGAGCCGCGAGCCTTGCGAGCGCGCCGTCAAGCATCACGGCGTTGTTGTAAGTGCAGATAACTACTTCAAGGGTCGGGGATTCGCTCACGGACAACGTCTCCGAATCTCTTGGATCCTCCTCACCGATCTCTCGTAGCCCCCAAAAAATGCCGTGAAGCCGCCCCACAGTTCGCCGCAGAAAATCGCGAGCGGAATGTACGGCTGCCGCTGTACTTTTTTTCTAAAATTTTTGAAAAACCCCTTCACTTCATAACCGATCCACCACCAGATCAATCGAATCAGGTTAGCGCGCCGCTCCGGATCGCTCTTCATACACTTGCGGATATAGCACATGAAGCCCAGTCCCCAGCTGCGGCGGTATTGCCGGAGCAGTGCTTGCATGTCGCGGCGATGCTGATGAAAAACCATAAACCCTGGTTCGTATACCAGCGCGTATCCAGCGCGAATCACACGATAAAAAATGTCGAGATCGCCGCCACCGGGAACATCCGCGCCGGTGTCCAGTGCTTCGTCGAATCCTCCCAGGGTTCTCAGCATCTCGGTGCGGAAGGCCATGTTCGCCCCGGCTCCAAAAATTCCCGCGCCCCCGGGATAAAGTGCGTTGCCCAGCAAGACCGGTCCGAATCGAATGCGCTCGAATCCGCGACGAAATCCGCCACGCCTCTCGAACACAATCTGCGCATCCGTCTCCAACTCCATCGGAAGAACCTGGCCTGTGAATGCGCATGCATCGGGATTATCCGCCCATGCGCTGGCCAAGCCGGCCGACCAGTGTTGGTCAACGATGACGTCATCATCCAGAAAGGCAATGATTTCTCCACGCGCTTCCCGCACGGCGCGGTTCCTGGCGAAATTCAGACCGGGCCGAGCTTCGCGCACATAGCGAACTCCGGGATGGGCCGCAGCGAGTTCCCGCGTACGTTCGTCAGAAGAAGCGTTATCAACCACCAGAATATCCAGCCCGCTCCCTTCAGCTAGCGCCACAGTCTGCTCCTGTAAGGAGGAAAGCAGTCTCCTGACGCCTTCAGGCCGATCTTTCGTGCAGATGGCAATGGTCACAAGTGGAAGGGGTCTGCGTGGGCTTGGTGGCATCAATTCTTCGAGGATTGCGGCCCCCAAAATTTTATCGGCGGCTTCAGCACTGATCTTGCGAGCCAACTCGCTGGCCTCCACACGCTGGTTGCCGTTCGCTTCCTGCATCCAGAAAGCGATCGGAGCACCTTTCCGGCGCACCAGGATTGCCGCACCCGCGTCCCCGGGCGCCAAAATCAAATCATTCAGCGGGCATGTTATTTCGATATCAAACTGTGAGTAGCGCACGATCCGATCCGTCATCCATCGTGCACCAGGGACGGACGATGCTGAAGATGGTACAGCCTCGCGAACAAGCCGCCAGCCGTCACCAGTTCTGAAAGTTTCCCACTCTCCCGGACACGTCCCTTATCGAGAACGATGATCTGATCAGCCCGCTCAATGGTCGACAACCGGTGAGCGATCATAATCACCGTGCGGTTCTCCCTCAATTTGTCCAGCGTGTCCTGAATCCACTGCTCGGAAATGCTATCAAGCGCGTTGGTAGCCTCATCCAAAATCAGAATTCGCGGATCGCGGATAATTGCTCGCGCCAGCGAAATTCGCTGTTGCTGCCCGCCTGATAAACGCATTCCGTGGTGACCCAGCGCCGTCTCGTACTTGTTGGGCAGACGCTCGATGAATTCGTGGGCATCGGCCTTGCGAGCGGCTTCGATAATCTCGTCTGGACACGCATCGAGCCGCCCATAAGCGATGTTCTCGCGCACGGTCGCGTCGAACAGATATACGTCTTGGCTCACGACGGCTATCTGATTGCGCCAGAATTCGACCTGCAGCTCGGAAAGAGTCTGGCCGCCCACCGTGATCGAGCCACTCGTGGGCTCATAGAAGCGCAAAATTAGCTTCATCACCGTGGACTTTCCGCCACCGGAAGGTCCCACGAAAGCCGTGGTGTGTCCCGCTGGAATGGTGAAGGAAGCTTCGGTCAGCGCCAGGTCATCCGCGGCATCATATTGGAAAGAAACTTTATCGAACACGATCACGGGATCGCTCCCCAAATGAGTCACGCTGCCAGATATGGTGTACAGCTTGTCGGTGGTGTTGAGAAACGCCAGGACTTCCTCCACCGAAGTTGAAAGCGCAGCTAGACGCACGCGCGATGCGTCAAACTCTTTCACACGAGGTTGAATCCGGTACAGTACGAACGCAAAGACCAGCAGCACGGAACTGTCCCGGGCGTTTGGCACCGCCACAAGAAGAATAATCAGAACTAACGCCGCCGCCAGAACTTCGTAGACCGGGTGAACAATTCCTTCGAGCAGACTCATTCGCAGCATGACCCGTCGCAGGCGATTGGATGTCGCATCAAAGCGGCCTTGCTCATAGCTCTCTCGGCCGAATGCACGAATGACCCGCATTCCGTCAATGCCTTCGACCATGCGATGCGCGAGTTCAGAATTTGCGCGGGTCACCATCTGGCCCAGTTCGCGAGCGGCCTTTGTGAGCAGGCGGATGATGGTGGAAATCACCAGTATGGCCAGGGCCACCACCAGCGTCAGGCGCCACGACATAAGGAGCAAGAGCACGACGTACACCGCCACAGTGCTGGTGGTGATTGTCAAGCTGACTAGGATCCCCAATGCGTCGCGAACTCGCCACGTATCCGACGCGAGCAGGTTTAAAAGGTGCCCGGAGCGATCCCGTTCGATGAACCCGAAATGGACTCTCAATAATTGACGAAAAATCCGTCGCCGCAGAGTGTGGACAATATTTCCATCTTCCCATCCGTACAACAGGTGGTTTACGTAGCTGAGCATCGCGTTCGCCAGTACGGCGCCAAACACGCACACTACGATGACCGTTAGCCGCCGGTCAGGTGGCACTCCTTGGAACAAACTGCCTAGTTTGCTAACCAGCCATTGACCTCTAGGCTGCAGTTGGGGACCGGCCACAAGGCCGCTCAAAAGCGGAATAAGCAATCCGATTCCGACGCCCTCAGAAAAAGACTGCAGCAATCCGAGAATAAAGATAGCCGCGAATCTCCACTTGTGAAGCCGGAGCAGGGGGATAAGGCTCCTGATTGTCTTGATCTCGTTCATCGTATTCCAGCTTGGTGGATTACTTCTTATGTAACGCGATGAGGATTGCAAGCGCGCAGGCCCTAGCATTTTGCGGGAATTTAGATGCTGAGCCTACTTGCCTATACTATCACTATAGAAGCTACCGGTTGACAGCCGATCCGTTGGAAGTTTTTCATCCTTCGACGCTACAGCCACCCAAAAGTCGCTCCCCGAAGCGGATCGAGAGCTGTCCTCGCTCTTTGCAGGTGCAAGTCACAACACCAGGAAACTCTATGCGGACCCCTGTTTGCTTTACCATTCACGTCAAGCTAACTGTAGAGGCAAAGCCGGCGCTGGAAATGAAAGCATCGAA
>JAUTWY010000320.1 GCA_030838305.1 Acidobacteriaceae bacterium | reverse complement strand
AACATGGTCAAGCGAACGCGCAGGGCGTTAACGAACTTGCGCCAATCTTTTGCGGATTCGTGCCAACTTTGGCGGCGGAACCGTTGTGAGAACCAACGGTGGTTCCTCGCACAGTGTTCTTAGTTCTCACCGACTAAGACAGGAATTGCGTCAGCAGCATGACTGAAGTAGAGGACAGGGCGTGAGTAGGAGGAGCAAGCGTCTAGCCGATGTCTGCTTGGGGTCAAAACCGGAAAAGCTCAATGCGAGCAAATGTTTTCTGCTTCGCCTCTCAGAGCAGACATTGCGCAGTGCAGTCGGCATGTCCGTTTCGTGCCAGATTCGGACATGGATCACTGTATCGGCGCGAACCACGGCAAGCCGGTCATTGCGACTTGCGGATAGTCTTTCCCAAGGTGATTTCTGGTCTGGGGAGACGCATCGCGATCCAAGCGGCGATAAGCCTCAACATGAACTTGCCGGAGTGACCATCATGGTTCGGCAAGTCATCAGCAAGCTCGACGCCGTCTCGTCGGTCTTGTGTCATGACCCGCATTTCGAGGGGCGGAGCGCCTGCCGGAAAGCGGTTCCGGTACATCGTCAGCCAATGTCCCTTGGTGAAGTCGAGGAACATTCCTGAATTGCAACATGTGGCAATGACCCGCCGGGTCGGGGAATCAGGCTTGAGCCCGTGCTCTTCAAGATACTCGTGCCCCGTCACGCATTGCACTCGATCCTTTCGATATAGGACGTAGTCTGTTCCACCGTCGGGATCGAGCACGGGTGGCGCGGAAGCCAGTTGCTCGAAGCGGCTTCCTGCTTCTTGGCAACTCGCGCAATAGCAGGAGGCGGTCAGAATCGGCCGGCCGACTACCTCCAATCTCACTTTGCCGCATCGGCATATCTCGGAGAGGTGTTTTTGCTGTTTCTGGTTCACTGCGACTGCCCATTCGTGGATACTGTCTATGAAGTTATTTTGGCGTTAGTAAGAAAGGTCCGCGACACTGAATTTCCAATCTTAATATTCCCAGAAATCGTCTGGAACAGAGCTTCCGAGAGCAGACCGCATGGCATCCCGAAAAAGTTTCGCTGCGGGCATTGGACGAAAGGCCACTGTGCGATCGACGATGAGTCCCTCGTCGTTTTCTTCGATAATATCGAAACTTTCCAGCTCGTGACCCTGAATTTTTCCCTTCCATCTCAGTAAGGTTCTTCGGTCGTCCAGCTTCCACTCACCCGTATAGGCACCTTCTCGTAGCGTGGTCGAGGCCGCGAAGATCTTTGCAACTGCCGTACGACCTTCGACGGTCCGTATCAACACTGGACTGTGAAAAACAACATTTGCAGCGAGAATTGTTTCGTAGTCAGCCGCGGTGGCGTGGCCTGACTCACGAAGTTTTCGAATTGCATGCATGGTGAATGACTCCTTCGATGGGTTAACGACCCAATGCCTGCTTCTTGGTGATGTTTGCTGCGGCCCAAAGCGAACCCGGGTTGACGCGATCGGGATGGATTTCCGCCCAGTAAGCTAGTGAACTCGCGCCGTCTCATTCGGCGCCCTCCGAGGCTCAGGACAGGCGCATCATAGCGGTTCAAATCAGGGTCGTTAAGCGGTGCCGAATGTCCGCTTTGGGTGCCATAACCGGACATCATAAGACTATTTGTGCCGCGCGCTTTCTGTGTGTGCCTTGGCTCGCGCCGAGAAATCGAGGCACCGCGCGCCAGCGACGACATACTCTGGTTTTTGGAGACAAGCTCGCTCAAGACTCGTGTTGAATTCCGGCGTGTAGTACCACTCGAAATAGACGATGCGTCCGTTTTTGACGACGTGAGCTTTCCCATTGTTCGCAGAGTGACGATTCGGTGTCGCGGAAACATCAGTCTTGTGCGACGTATGCGGAATGGCTCTATTGAACCATTCCCTACTTGGGCAAAGGACGAAGGATGAGCGCCGACCATATTGAGATACGTCGCCTCGCACAGGAGGACGCGGCGGATGCAGTCCTTTATCGAGACATTCGACTGGAAGCCCTCCAAGCCAACCCGGAAGCGTTCGGTAGCACCTTCGAGGTGGAAAATGCTCTGCCGCTGAGTTTGTTCTCGGATCGGCTCGGCAGTTCTACGGTGCTCGGCGCGTTCGGCGACACAGAGCTGGTCGGCATTGCTTGCTTCGTTGTCCAACAGGGCCAGAAAGAAGCTCACAAAGGCACACTTTGGGGCATGTACGTTCGACCTACCGCAAGGAATGTCAAGGTCGGTCGACGGCTGGTCGAAGCGGTATGCGATCACGCCCGTCAACAGGTTGAGTTGATCCAGCTCAGCGTGGTGCTGGACAATGAACCGGCGCGGAGTCTCTACGCGAGATTGGGCTTCCTGGAGTACGGCGTGGAGAAGAACGCTCTGAAGCAAGCTGGCCGCTACTACGACGAGGTTCTTATGGCCAAGGATCTCTTGCGGCAATCAAACTAGGATACCTCTATTGACCATCTCTCCGATGTCCGAAATGGGTCAGAAACGGACGTCGGGGCAGGTCTGCGAGGTCCGTTCATCCCCGACAACGGACATGTAGCGACCGCATCTGCAAGTCGGCTAAGTGCCCAGAAGCGAATGCGGCACCATCTGTCAGCTCCAACGTTGAGCTTCCGACTTGAATTCGGCAGACAAGGCCTTACGTGCGCCACGCACCGCGGCCGCTGTCCGCCCTGCAGAAACTTACTGCATCGCCTGAGAATTGCCAGTCTACATCGCCTGAGTGCGTCGGACGGCGAGAGAGCCGTCGCGCTGGAACCACACGCTATCGGCATGTCTCAAAAGTGCCATTAGGCCACATCCGGGCTCCCTTTCGAATAGCGGTAATCGCTTTCCAGTCCACAACCAACTGAGGTAGCCTCACCAAGGAGATGACCAGCGGACAAGCCGAAGTCCCATTTTGAATGGCCGCTTCGGGAAACGGCGTGTACGCAGACGTTAGCTCTCAGCACTGAGATGACGCCGATGAATGCGCGTGGCCCCACAGGCGCCGAGACGTGGCCGTTGAGTGTGCCGCCCACGCGTCGGCAGACTCGGTGGGCGATCGCCGTCGCCGTATGTCAAGTCGCGTCGTTCGCACTTGTTGCCCCGTTCGCAAGAACTCAGCTTGCGGTGATAAATGCATTCATTCCCGCGTTCGAGGGGGTCATATTCGTGACCGACCTGGTCACTTCGGTGCTGCTGTTCTCGCAATTCGCGATCTATCGCCTGCGCGCTCTCCTCGTCCTCGCCTGCGGCTACCTCTTCTCGGCCCTGATGATCATTCCGCACGCGCTCACGTTTCCGGGCGCATTTTCTCCGACCGGTCTACTTGGCGCCGGCCTTCAGACCACAGCGTCGCTCTATTGGTTCTGGCACTTGCTTTTCCCCATGGCGCTGCTGGGCTACGGATTGATGAGGGACGAAAAATCCGATCCGGGCCCGGCTGAGCCGTCGTTGCTCTCGGTGATCGTCGGAAGCGTCGCGCTCGTTCTTGCGCTCGCCTGCGGACTGACCCTGCTCGCCACCGCCGGCAACAACTACCTGCCGGTGCTGTTCGCGGACAGGGTTGACTTCACGCCGGCGGCGCGCGCGGCGGGGGCGAGCACGATGCTGTTGTCCGCGAGCGCGGTCGCGGTCTTGTGGCTTCGCCGGCGCTCGCTGCTCGATCAATGGCTGATGATCGTCGCTCTGGCGGCAATTCTGGAAATGGCACTCGGCGCCATATTCGTCAGCGAGCGCTTCAGCCTCGGCTTCTATACAGGCCGCCTGTTTTCGCTGCTCACCTCAACCATAGTGCTGGTCGTTCTGCTGGTGGAGACGATGCGGTTTCACGCCAGCGTCGCCCGTTCCAAGGAAAGGAAGATCCGCCGCCTGGTCGATGCCAATATTCTGGGGATCTGCATTTCGAATCTGGAAGGCGCAATTGTCGAAGCTAACGAAGCGTTTCTGCGCATGCTGCAGCACAGTCGCGAAGATGTTGTTTCGAGGCGCTTGCGTTGGACCGATCTGACGCCAGCCGAATGGCGTGAGCAAAATGAATGCTCAGTGGCGGAACTGCGCTCAACCGGGGCTTTTTCATCCGGTCGAGAAGGAGTACTTCCGCAAAGATGGCAGCCGCGTGCCCGTGTTAGTCGGCGGAGCGCTGTTCGAAAAAAGCGGCAACGAGGGCGTCATCTTTGCGCTCGATTTGACCGAGCGCAAGCGGGCAGAGGAAGCATTGCGCCGCGACGAAGCCTGGCTTGCACAAGCACAGAGGCTAAGCCACACCGGTACTTGGGTTTCGGACGGGACAACGAGGGCAATCCTATATTGGTCGGAGGAGTGTTACCGAATCTGGGGGTTTG
>JAUTWY010000289.1 GCA_030838305.1 Acidobacteriaceae bacterium | reverse complement strand
CTTAGTTGCCGGAGTTGTTTCCGTTTCCACGAATTCCTCGGATACGGCTCCCTGGATCCAGGCCATCCTGACCGCTCAGCGCTGCGTGCGCATTATCCAGGTGGGAATGGTAATGTTCTTGCTATCCTTCGCTCATTATTTGGGTGTCAACCGCCGTCAACACAGCTTCGGGATCGCCCTCGGCTTTGGAACCTTTGCCATGGTGGAGTTGGGCCTCATAGCCTCATGGGCAGGGGAACATCTTGTCGGTCTTTCGGTGGACCTGATTAATATGGCCGCCTATAACTGCGCGTTGCTGGTATGGCTGGGCTATACGTTCGCGAAGAGCCCTGCGCGCGAGGCGGCGTCCGTGTTGCTAAGACCGCAGCGATGGGAGCAAAGCCTGTCCGATATACAGCACCCACTGCCAGCAGATTCCTTGATCCCGATGTTTGAAGGGATGGTTGACCGGGCGCTTTCTCGCCAGGCGTCCCCCTCAGTCACCGCCAAAAACGCTGGGTCGTCCAGTCCCGCCGGCGTGGTTTCCGTGATTGGCGCTTCTGGAATGTCCGCGCGAGTCGGCAGCACCAAGAAATGATCGGTCAAGCCTTCGGTTCAGCTTTTTCGATCGCCCTGGCGCTATTCCGGATTTCGTAAATTTTCCCGCATACGTGTAAATGGGAGAGCCCCGACCTTACCCGCCTCGAGTCAACTCCACTCTAAGTTATAGATTCTTTTGTAGTTACCACATTCTTAGCTAAGGGAGAACCTTGCTCTTATCAGCGTGGGCCGAGGAGCGTCAGTCTGCGAACGGAGAGGTAGAGGGCGTGGGGGCTTGACTCGTGCCTTATAATTTCTCACCGCGTCGCGGATCCCATATTTGCAAAGCCAAGACGCGTAAGGAGAAAACCCATGAAGCAAGCAATCAGGATTTCGATCCTGATGTGTGGACTAGTGGGCACGTATGTAGCAGCCGCCGTTCCGCAGGTTCCCGCCCCGGACGGAGGCCCCATACTAACGTGCCCACCTCAACTAAACGTTCGATGCAGCAGTGGATTGCCGCCGATGGTGAAACAGTAGTTAATCGGAGGACCGATTTCGCTGCAAGATCACCAAAGTAACCTGCAGTAACTTGGGCCGAACCTAGGGCTCGCACTTTTTGGGCTGACGGAATCTCATACAATCCGTCAGCCTCGTTTTTTTTGCTGTTATGTGGGCTGGGCTGGCGGCTTAAGGGCGGAATCCAAAGCTCGCCGCAACTCCGCTGGATCGGCGATTGGCGGCTGGCAGGAGAATCCGGAACACAGAACCGCAAATGACTCATGCGAGGTCAGTTGCGGCAAGTTCGGAATGGTTGCGGCTAGCGTCGGGGGAAGGTTGACCGCAGCCGCCTGATTCGTGGTCAGCCGCAGCACGGTCTTGTTGAATGCGAAAGTGGCGGTAGCAACCCTGGCAAGAGCATTGGCTTTGTCCTCCGACTTCGAATCAGCCACCACAACGACCTGCACGGGATTCTCCAGAAGATGGACCACCGCAATGCCGTAGGTCCCGGCAAAAATCCCAAGCTGTTCCGCGATGCCCGCAAAGGCTTCTAACGTTTGCTCCGCCTTGTCTCGATACCGGTTATCGCCCGTGTAATGGTGCAAGCGCAGAAGCGCAATGGCCGCCATCGGATTACCCGCTGGCGTCGGCGAATCCTGCAGCGGCTTGCGTCGCGTCGAGAGCACGCCCAGACTCTTGCCGTCGGCCGCCGGTTCGGCATCGAAAAAACCTCCGGAAACTGCGTCGAAGAACTTGGCAATCATCGCATCGCCAAGCGCTTGGGCAAACTTGAAATAGCTCAGGTCAGCGGTTGCCTCATAGGCGTCGAGACAAGCGAGCGTAGTGGCGGCGTAATCGTCGAGCAGACCGGAAACTTCACGATGCTCCGCCTTAGGATCCGAATAAGCAACCACATGCAAGAGCCGAGCGTTGAACTGTGTCGAAGCGGGCGACTCGCCCGCTTGCTTTGCGTGGCGACGTGCCTTCCAAGCCTCCGCTAGAATGCGGTCCAGCGACTGCAGCGCGAAGCGCCGAGCCTCATCCAGTCCGAGCACCTTCGCCGCTTCCAGATACGCCGATACGCACATGCTGTTCCATCCCACGTAAACCGTTTTGTCGACGTACGGGGTAGTCCTCCTCAGGCGCGCCGCGTACATCTTCTTCTTCGCGGCATCCAGCAGATCCTTCACCCGCTCTGCGCTTAGGCTCATCCGGCGCGCAATTTCCTCGATCGGCGCGCGCACGTACAGCACATTCTTCGCCGGATTGTGATGCATCTCACCGACTTCATTGATGTCGTAGTGCAGGGCCACAACCTGCGCCTCTTCTTCGGTGAGCACGGCGCGGGTTTCGTCAAGCGTCCAGGTGAAGTAATCCCCGTCATCGTCCATCGAGATATCAGCGTCCTGGGAGGCGTAAAAGCCTCCACGCTCGCGATCGCTCAGCCATTCATCCATCCAGCGAATAATGTCGCGTGCCACGCTGGCAAGAAATTCCGAGCCTGTCGCCTGATAAGCATGCACATAATTCTTTAGCAATTCAGAGTTGTCGTAGCACATCTTCTCGAAATGCGGCACGATCCAGCGCTCGTCGACCGAATAACGGTGAAAGCCTCCCGCCAACTGGTCATAAACGCCGCCCTTTGCCATGTGCTCGAGAGTGGTGACAATCAGATTGCGGGAGGCCTCGTCGCTTTTTCTGGCATATTGCTCAATCAACAAATCGAGCGCCGAAGGGTGGGGAAACTTAGGAGCTTGTCCAAACCCACCATGATGGGCGTCGAACATACTGAAAGCAGACTTCTGAATCGCCGCGATGATACTCGCTGAAACCCGCCCATCGCGTCCGGAGAAAGACTCCGCCTGCGCAATCGCACTCTCCACCATCTTCGCCTGCTCGACTACGTCGCTGGTCTTTTCGCGATAGGCATTCGCGATGCTGACCAGGACGCGCTTGAAACTCGGCCGGCCGTAACCGTCGGTCGGCGGAAAATAAGTGCCGCCATAAAACGGCTTGCCATCGGGCGTAAGAAAAGCCGTAAGCGGCCATCCGCCCTGCCCGCTGACCGCGCTGACCGCAGCCTGGTAGCGGCTGTCAATATCAGGACGCTCGTCGCGGTCCACTTTCACCGCAACGAAATGCTCATTCACGATGGCCGCAACTTCGGGGTCGTCGTACGACTCACGGTCCATCACGTGACACCAGTGGCACCATACCGCACCAATATCGAGCAGCATCGGCTTGTTCTCGCGTTGCGCCGCGGCGAACGCCTCCTCGCCCCACTCATGCCATTGAATGGGCTGGTGCATAGCAGAGCGCAAGTAGGCCGATGAGGCTCTGGCAAGGGAGTTGAGAGTTTGGGTAGCCATGGCTTCCATCAGTCTAAACGTTTCCCGTGAAGGGAGGGGAAGATCGCCGAATTTGCTGTTGAAACTCTTTGATAATGTCCCCTTGCGGACTCGTTAGAAATGTCCCCTTAGACTAAGACCTCCAGCCAGGGAGGTCTTGTTGAAGAGGACAGGCATGAGCAGTCGTGAGCTGGAGCGGGTGGAAGTCATGGGGCGAGTAGGAAGTGGGGAGCTGAAGCTGAGCGATGCAGCGGTGATGCTGGAGCTGAGCTATCGCCAGACGAAGAGACTGTGGCGTCGGTATCGGCGGGTGGGCAGCAAAGGTCTGAAGC
>JAUTWY010000239.1 GCA_030838305.1 Acidobacteriaceae bacterium | reverse complement strand
AGCCGCGGGAGATGCGCTTGCGCCGGCTGCCGTTAATCACTTCGTGATGATTGCGTTCGTACATGGTCATCGAGTTGATGATCGCTTCGACGCGGTTGATTTGCTTTTCGTCTACGTTGTCCGCGGCCTTCTGCAAGCCGGAGAACGGCCCAATGCTCGGCAGCATTCCGATCAGGCTTTTCATCGAGCCCATTTTCTTTACTTGCCGCAACTGGTCGCGAAAATCTTCGAGTGAGAACCCGTCGCCGCTGAGCGCCTTGCTGGCCATCTCTTCGGCTTTCTTCTTGTCGATCTGTGATTCAGCGCGCTCAATCAGCGAGAGAATGTCGCCCATGCCGAGGATGCGCGAGACAATGCGGTCGGGATGGAACGGTTCCAGAGCGTCATACTTCTCGCCCACACCGATGAACTTGATGGGCTGTCCCGTAACTTGCCGGATGGAAAGCGCCGCGCCCCCGCGAGCATCGCCGTCCATCTTTGTGAGGATGATGCCGGTGAGCGAGAGCTTCTTGTGAAATTCATCTGCGGAGCGGACTGCGTCCTGCCCGGTCATGGCGTCGGCGACGAAGAGAATCTCCGACGGATTCAGCAGCTTTTTCAGCGACTGCATCTCGTTCATGAGTTCGTCATCGATGTGCAGACGTCCGGCGGTATCGACGATCAGCACGTCGCAGCCGGAAACGATGGCCTCGCGGCGCGCTTCTTTCACTAGCCGCTCCACCGCCTGTGTGAGCTGTGCTGGAGTGTTCGCCTCGCCCACTTCGCCTTCATAAATCTGCGCCTTAACGGCCTGCGCCACAACTTTCAACTGCTCGCGTGCGGCGGGGCGGTACACGTCCACCGAAACCAGCAGCGGTCGGTGCCCGCCCGCCTTGAACCAGTTTGCCAGCTTGCCCGAAGTTGTAGTCTTGCCGGACCCCTGCAGTCCGGCCATGAGCACGACCGTGGGCGGCTGCGATGCAAACTTCACGCGCGCCGTATCTTTGCCGAGAGTCTCGACCATTTCGTCGCGCACGATTTTGATGACTTGTTCGCCGGGCGAAAGCGCGGTCAGCACCTCCTGTCCCACGGCCTTGGCCTGGATGCGGTCAATCAGCTCTTTGACCACCTTGAAGTTAACGTCGGCCTCGAGCAGCGCCAGCCGGATTTCGCGCAGCGCCTCCGCAATGTTTTCTTCGCTAAGCCGGGCCTGGCCGCGAAGGGACTTGAAGGCGCGTTGGAGTTTTTCCTGGAGATTCTCAAACATAGGCGTAATCGATAATTCTAACAGCCGAAAGGCTACCCCAAGATTTCGTCGAACTGAACGATCGGCTCGATGTTGGTGTAGTTTGGAATGTCGGCGAAGATTTCGGCGCCATGTTGCGCAAGAATAGCCTGGAATGCCGCCACTGAATCGATGGGAATCGCTGCCACACAAACAAACGCGGCAGGCCTGAAGCGGACGATATCCCTCGGCCAACCTCAATGCTCTTGCCTACCAGCCCGGCCACAAATGGGATGTGTTTCTTCATGTAATAGTCAAAATCAAACTTTGCGCCCGTCTTGTTTGGATAGGCAACTGTTACCCGTTGCATTGCGATTCTCCTTTTCAAGGCTGGTATCGTGAGCGCTGCGCGCACCGTCACCTGCTCTCACCGGGAGGCTTTCCAGTCCACACTTCTTTTGCAGCGATCACGGTGTTGCAGTGGATGGTCACAGTATCTTCCACATTCTGCGCGTAACCACCGGCGAATGTCACCATGACGGGAATGTCGCGCGCCCGTGCCACGCGGAACACGAGTTCGTCGCGCCGCTTCAATCCCTCAATCGTCAGAGAGAGGCCGCCGAGTTGATCTTCGCGGTAGGGGTCGGCGCCCGCGACATAGCACAGCAGATCGGGCTCAAACTGCCGAAGCCCGGAACTTAAAGCGTTGTCGAGCCAGGCGAGGTAATCGTCGTCGGCGACTCCGTCGGGCAGGTCTACGTCAATCGACGAGGCTGGCTTCCACAACGGATAGTTGTTGTGCTGATGGAGCGAGATGGTGAACACATCTCCGGCATGTACCCCGTGCATCTTACCTGCCGGCGACGAACTCCGTGGCGGCGAACCGAGAGTCGAAGATCCTGCCGAGGGCAACGGTTCGCTTGCGGTTCGTGTTCCAGCAAAAATCGCCGCGGTGCCGTTGCCGTGGTGTACATCGCAATCAATCGTCATCGCGGTACGAATCTTGTCGTCGCGCTGCATTCGCCGAATGGCAACCGCCACGTCATGAATCATGCAGAATCCCTCGCCGTGGTCCGGGAATGCATGATGAAAGCCTCCACCAATGTTGACGGAAACACGATCAGCCAAGGCCTGCCGCGCCGCCAGAATCGATCCTCCCGCCGCCAGCCAGAACGCTTCCACGAGGTCACGCGAATAGGGGATTTCCATTTCCATCTCCTCACGCGGGCTAAGTGTTCCGGTCTTCAGCTTGTGCACGTATTCGGGCTTGTGAACCAGCAGAATGTCCTGATCGGTTGCGGGCTGAGGCTCTAGAAAATCCCTGGCGTCGGCAACGTGTTCTGCCAGCAATCGGTCGCGGATGCGGCGATATTTTTCAGCAGGGAAGACGTGCTCGCCGATCGGAAGGTAATACGCGTCGCTGTACACCAGCTTGAAGGGAAGCATTAAGCACTCAGCACTCGGCCAATTCCGCGTGGAGGACTCAATATAATACGCGATAAGCCGCATGCCGCTAAATGCTGAGGGCTGACTGCTCGACTCTAGCGCTTTTTCCCCGGCTGTATCGCCGGCACCACCATCGGCCTTCTCACCGGCACGATCGCACCTTTCGTCGGATCGGCGGCGGCGTGGGCGCGGGTGAGCACTTCTTCCTGGATGTACTGCACGAACTCTTGAATCTGCCGCTGCATCTCTTCCATGCGCTCGCGCATTTGCAGGATGATCGCCATGCCGCTGATGTTCACTCCCAGATCGCGCGCGAGAGACAAAATAAACTCCAGCCGCTGCAAGTCTTCGTCCGTGTAAAGGCGCGTGTTGCCTTCGGTGCGCGACGGCTTCAGCAGTCCCTCGCGCTCGTATAGGCGTAGGGTCTGGGGATGGATGCCATACATTTCTGCGACGGAGGAAATCATGTACGCGCCTTTTGATTTCCGTTTGGTCATAGTTTTCCTCGGGTCGATTCTAGAGCAGGATTCCTTTTCTTGCTAATTTCAGCGCAAGTTTGAAGAGCAAATTTTATGCGTCAGAATTCCGCCAAACCCTTGCGCACCCAGGGCATCCAAAGTTCAGGAGGAAATCATGGACGAAAATAATGCTGTCAGCGTGATCGAAAATCTTATTGAAACTTGCAAAGACGGACAGAAGGGTTATCAGGATGCTGCCTCCCACGTGAAGCGCAGTGACTTGAAAACTTATTTCAACGAGCAGGCGATGGAGCGGGGCCGCTTTGCCCAGGAGTTGCAGGCCGAACTTTCCAAGCTGGGCGAGCCCGGCAAGAAGGTCTCAGGGTCTGCTTCCGGAGCCCTTCATCGCGCCTGGATCGATACGAAAGCGACCCTGGGCGCGGGTGATAAGTCGATTCTGGAGTCGGTCGAAAAGGGCGAGGACAGCGCCAAGGAAACGTACCAGAAGGCGCTGGGCAGTTCCTTGCCGGCGGGCGTGGCAGAGATTGTCCGCCGTCAGGCCGCCAGCGTGCAAAAAGCTCACGACAAAGTAAGAAGTCTGAGGGATACCACAGACGCAGCCGCGTAATAAAAATACGCTCCGTAACCAAAGGAGGACGGGGTTTCTCCGTCCTCTTTTGGTTTTCATTCAGCCCCAACGCCTAAGCCGTCGGCCGCGGTCTCTTTAGGAATTGCCGACCACCCTGCCGGCTTCAGCAGATGGTTAACCGCGTACGCAACAAATCCCGCGGCGATCAAAATCATTCCGAACGCGAACGAGCTCATGTTCCAGATCTGCTCATGTTCGCTGCGGATGATAGAAAAACCTAGCAGCAGCATCGGTGGAATGCCAATCGCGATTGCCCCAAATAATCCTCCCGGGACCCGAAACGGTCGCAGCAAATCCGGCTCGCGGAATCGCAACATCGCCAGCGCCATAAATTCCAGCATCAGGCTGAAACCATAAAGCAGGATGTCGAGCGTCACCAGCCGGGCAAAACCCAGGCCGAGACACATCGCCCATCCGATTGCCAGCGCTAGAATCGCAACCCATGGAGCTCGCGACTTCGGATGCAGCTTGCCGAAGATTCCGGGCAGCATTCCGTCCTGCGCCATCGCCAGAGGCAGGCGCGAATAGCTCATCACCAGCGCGTTGAACATGCCAAACGCGCTGATGATTCCGCCGAGCACTACGCCGATACGCAGCAGCGGTCCACCCAGCAGGCCGGCGATGTCCGCCCATGATCCAGTCTCCCACGCCGTTGGAGTCAAACCCGTCATCCATAGAGCGGCGAAGGGAAGCACGTAGCTCAGGGCCACAATCAACACGGCCGCCAGCATCGCTCGCGGATACGTGCGTTGCGGCTTCTCGACTTCGGTCGCGATGGTCGACGCGTTGTCCCATCCCATGTAATTCCACATGCAGATGAGCAGCCCGCCGAGGATATCGACGGTCGAAGTAGTTGGCTTGGTGACAGCATTCGCCAGGGAGCCCATCTTGAACGGCGCCAGCAGCACGATCGCGACGAACGGCGCTGACAGCGCGAAAAACAGCCAGAGCGATGTGAAAGAGACCACTTTCACTCCTGCAATATTCAGCACGGCGCATGCAATCACCACTGCCAGCGCGACCCACCATCCGCGATTTCCCTGCTGGAACCATGGGAACATGCGGGTCAGGTAGGCGACGAAGAGCGTGGGATAAATCGCCATATCAAAAATCGAGGCGATCAGCGAGAGCCAGGCTTCCTGAAATCCCCAGAAATTTCCCATGGCGCGGCGCACCCAAGCGTAGTAGCCGCCTTCGTACGGCAGCGCACTTGAAAGTTCGCCGATCATGAATGCCGTAGGCAGGCTCCAAAGCAGCGGAGTAAGCAGCAGGATGAGAATGGCGCGTCCGTAGCCGGCGCCGTGCACAATCTCTTCGGTGCCGTAGGTTCCGCCGGACACCATAAAGAATGTGGCGGCGACCAGGGGCCACAGCGTGAGGCGGACGAATGTTTTCCGGTTGGGAACGACTGCGAGGGGCTGGGGATTTTCTGATCGGTGGCGCGGGGCGCTAGCTGTTGCCAATTTCGATGTGTTCCTCCTCAAGCGACTCACTCTCAGCTACTCCGCAGCAGGTTTCGTGCTCGAGCTTTCTGGTTTTGGTTAGATTCCAGAAATTCCGCTGGAGTTAGTTCGCATTTGTGAGATTACGGGATTTTCTCGGCGATGCAAGAAAAATGTGAGGTTTTTCTTGAAAAGTTTTGCCAGGAGGTCAGCAGCGGCGGTGACGCCGGGCGACCGGGGCTGAGTGGAATCGAATCTTAGCCGGGTGATGTCTTAAGTTTAAGACACTCCTCTTAACCGAGCATGCTTGCGGCTGGCTTTGCCGCCCATTTACCATGCCGCCACCGCTCTTGGGAGGCGGACCTATGAAACTACCGTTTCTCTTTGCTCTTGCTGTTTCGCTCCTACTGACCTTTATCCCTCAACCCGCTCACGCGCAGAACACTTTCACGCCCGATCAAGTGAAGTTCGGTCCCGCCCCGCCCTTCCTG
>JAUTWY010000237.1 GCA_030838305.1 Acidobacteriaceae bacterium | reverse complement strand
AGTAATCGAATTTCGAGGTGAAGGGACTGACGGCGTCGGAACCCTCGTAACTGGCGATCGCCAGCGCGAATTCGTCGAAGTCTTTGTTAGAGAGGGTGCGATCAGAGGTGCTGAGCTGAACCGGAGTGGCATTTCCTCCAAGCGAAGCAGCGCCCGCCGGTGTGCTGCATATGGTCGCGACGTCGGAAGGCCAGGCAATTTCCAGCGAGCCAGCACCCCATACCGTCTCGAAGAACGACTTGTAAGCGCTCTGCGAAAGCTTCCACACCACGCAAGCGGAATCTGGATTGGCCATTTCTTGGGTATCCAACGGTGGGCCCTGTGCCTGGTTCGCTGCGGAATTTTGCAGCTTGTACCCGGTCGCCCGGCCATCCCAGAAGTTGCCACCATAAAAATCAGCTTGACTTTGGTTGTAATGCAGAGGCGGGAAGTAAGATGCGTACGCGTAGCTCTGCGGGTTCCGTTTCGCAATTCGGTTATTGGGATAGGCTCCGTGTACTGTGATGGGAACCGATCCTGGGTTTGATCCGCCGGTAAATACGCTCAAGATCGATGCGCCGTTTCCATAGCCGGCCGCCGGATCATGGCAATAGCTGCAGGCCAGGTTTTTGTTCACGGACAAGTTCGGATCGAAAATCTCGAGCTTGCCCAGAGTCTCGACTTGATGGTATGGATCCAGTTTCCCTGACTTGGCTGCGGCCAGAGCCTGAGCTTCGAGCTTGGCTTCTTCAGCCCGAATTCTCTGTGCGTCTGGATCATTCGCAATGATGCATTGAAGGTCAAGTCTTTGCCCCGGCAGTATGCATTGCTGATCGGCCGGCGGAATCTGATAACCAGCTGGAAATTGAAAATTGAGTGGGGGTGGTGGAGTGCCCTGTGCTGACGCACCTGGAACTACCACAAAAATAGCGAGCGCAATGAGACCCGCTGTTGAAATCAATGAGACTCTTTCCGAAAACATCATGCGGCTCACGGTTCCTCCTTGCTACTTCGGGTTCGCGGTGTTTCGCGGTAGTCAACTAATTGCAAGCCAAGTACCACCACGCCCCACACGGTGTTCCGGGCAATCTTTTCCCGTAATTAGATTGGTTGCGCTGAGATCATGCTAAAGACACAGATGGGATCGCACATTTCTGAAGGGGAATGGGCTGCGCGGAAAAGATCGTATCCGCAACTCTAAATTCGATTAGCGATCTCAGTGCAGGCTGCCAAGCGATTCGTAAATGCTTGCACCGATGATAGTAAAAATCAGTCCCATAACAATTATGATTGCCACCCAACTAATGACTCGGATCGTGACGATGGCCTGGTCTACGATTGTTGACTCCATAAGCTGTATCTCCTGTCCTCGGAGCGAGCATTTTTGAGACCAAGAGCACGATCCGGTATTCACCTTAATTCCGCCCGTCAAGGGGATGCGCTTCAACACCGAAGTGACCCCTAACTGACAGATGCGTCGACATAGCGACACTCGCTGACACAAAATCCCATGCCGGCTCGAATATCACCTCAATAAGGAACTCGCCTCAAACTATTCGAATCGGTCAGGCGCTTCGTGAAGTTGGTCTTCAGCACTGCCCGCAGAGTGACTCCCCGGTACAAGAACCTACGGACTCATGCTTCTCCCGGCCTCACAATTGCAAGAACTCAAGCGGTTCGACGTCACGAGTAAAACTCAACGATGAGAACACTGAAAACAATCGTCGCATTGGCAGCCGTGGCCGTGATTGTTGCAGGATTTGGGACGGAGCACAGTCCTGCAGTCGAGCCGGGAAATCGGGGACTTCTGCTTTTGTCGAATTCAGAACCTGCGCGAATCTTATTGCGGGCTTGTGGGAACTGCCACTCCAATCGCACTGACTGGCCTTGGTACAGCCACGTCGCTCCGTTTTCCTGGTGGATCGGGCAACACGTGCGCGAAGGCAGGGAAAAGCTGGATTTTTCCGAGTGGGAAACATATTCGATATGGCAAAAACGTGACAAATTGGAATCCATGTGCGGGCTCATATCGACTGGCAGGATGCCGCCGCGCGTGTACACTGCAATTCATCCAGAGGCAAAACTCACCGAAGCGAATAAGAAAGCAGTCTGTGTCTGGGTGAAGGAACAAACGATTGCCGCAAGATGAGTAGCGCGCAAAAGCCAACGGGGGACTGACAAAAAGGATTTACATGCTCGTCGAGATGGTGCACCCGGCTCGACGAGAACTCATGAATTCTTACCCAAGCTGGTTCTTGAAAGCGGCAGCTCTCGAATCCGTTTACCCGTCGCAAGAAAAATCGCGTTGCAGAGTGCTGGAATGAACGGTGGCACGCCAGGTTCACCTACACCCGCGGGAGGTGCGTCGCTTTCCACGAGATATACATTGGTTTGGTAAGGAGCTTCATTAATTCGCGCGACCGGATAAGTATCAAAGTTGGATTGTTCAATCACACCGTTCTTAGCAGTGATTTCTCCACTGCGAGCCACACTGGTTCCAAACACCGCGGCGCCTTCGAACTGGGCACGAGTTACCTCCGGGTTTACCACGCGTCCGGCATCGACGACATAGTCCACCCGCGGAATCTTGATATCTCCCTGATCGCTGACTTCAACTTCGACTACCGCGGCCACGTAGGTCAAGAAGCTGCGATGGGCGGCAATACCAATTCCCGAGCCTTTTCCGAGCTTTCGTTTGCCCCAGCCGGATTTCTCGGCAACGATTTCGGTGACCCGTCGTAAGCGGCCAGTCTCCCATGGAAAGGTACCGAGATCCGCTCCGTAATTTGGATAGTTCACGCCGCTGAAATTTAGTGTGCGCGGTGGACCGATTAACTCGAGCAGATATTCGAGTGGGTCTCGACCGGCACGATGGGCTAACTCGTCCGTGAAGGTCTGCACCGCGAAGGCATGGTAAATATTCGCTACCGAACGCAGCCATCCGATCCGGACGTGCGCCGGAGCCGGGCCATTTTCTACCCGGAGATTGGGGATATCGTACGGCACATCCGTCCAGCCCTGCTGCAGATGCCCGGGATCACCATAGACGGCGTTGATGTCAAAAATAGATGTGATAGGAGGAAAAACGGATCGCTGCAGCCAGGCCGTGGGTCTTCCCTTTGCGTCTGTGGTGGCCTTCATATACATGGCGGCCACGGCATTGAAATAATCGAATTTGATGTCGTCTTCCCGCGTCCAAACCACCTTTACCGGATGGCCAACTTTCTTTGAGAGAACTGCCGCTTCAGCAACGTAGTCGGGCTTGGACTTTCTTCCGAAGCCACCACCGAGAAGGGTGACGTTACAGATGACATCCTCTTTCGCAATTCCCAGTTCCTGCGCGATGATCGCTTGCGCCGCCTGCGGATTCTGCGTGGGGGCCCAGGCCGTGACTTTGCCGTCTCTAAATTCCGCAGTGGCTACCATCGGTTCCATGGAAGCGTGCGCCAGCAAAGGGACATAGTAATCAGCCTCGAAAACCCTGCCGCCGTTGGAAAGGGCCGATTCCGTGTCTCCTTGGTTGCGCACAACTTTCCCCGGCTTACGTGCGGTGACCTGCAATTCCTTCTTATACTGCTCGGAATCGTAAGTTGCGTTCGGCCCATGGTCCCACTCGATCTTCAACTTCTTGCGTCCTTGAAAAGCGGCCCAGGTGTTATCGGCGATGACAGCGACCCCGCCTAACGGTTGAAAAGCGGGCGGCGGTTTGAATGGGTCTATGGGAACAGTTTGGCGAACTCCCGCTACTTTTAGTGCCTCACTATTGTCAACCGACCTAACCTTGCCTCCAATGACCGGTGGATGTTCGATGGAGGCGAACACCATGCCATTCACGCGAAAGTCCTCGCCGTAGATAGCCCTTCCTGTGCACAGCTCCGTGAGGTCGTAGCTGGTCATACCTTTGCCGATGTAGCGCCACTGATCCGGAGTTTTGAGCCGGATTCCCGATGTTGGAACTGGCAGTTTCGAAGCGGCGGTAGCGAGTTCGCCGTAGCCGAGGCGACGACCGGTAGGCGGGTGAACGACGGCGTGCAGATCGGTCTGGCAGTCAGTCGGAGGCACTCCCCATTTCTGAGCCGCTGCAAGAATGAGCATTAGCCGCGCAGTGGCGCCAGCCTGCCGCATGACATCAAAAAAACTGCGGACGGAATGCGAGCCATCGGTGTTCTGATCACCATAGCGGGCGTCGCCGATAGCCTGATCGATCTTTATTCTCTTCCAATCGGCGTCCAGTTCGTCTGCAACTATCATCGGGAGGGTGGTACGAATTACTGTGCCCATCTCCGAACGATGCGCCACAATGTATACCGTGCCGTCAGTGTCGATTCCTACAAAGATGTTCGGGTGAAGCGGGGCCCGATCGGCATCCGTTCTTCCAGGTGTGGCGTCGTGCTGCAACGCCTTGGGCAGGTAATAGGCTCCCAAGACGAGCGCTCCCGCTCCTGCCAGCCCTTTTAGAAATCCACGGCGGCTTACGTTGGTGATCGAGCTCATGCGCTTTCCTCCGCAGCAGCTTTTATGGCGGCGCGAATGCGTTGATACGTTCCACAGCGGCAGATGTTCGCTGCCATGCCGTCGTCGATATCCTGGTCGGTGGGCTTCGGCTTGTCTTTCAGTAGGGCGATCGCCTGCATAATTTGACCTGACTGGCAGTAGCCGCATTGTGGAACATTGAACTGCATCCACATTTTTTGCACGGGGTGCAATCCGTTAGCGGAGATATCTTCGATGGTCCGGATCTCGGCTCCTGCGAGGGAACTCATGGGGGTAATGCAGGCGCGAAGTGCTTCACCATTCTTGTGGACAGTACAAGCGCCGCATAGCGCGATGCCGCAACCAAACTTCGTTCCGGTTAGACCTAAGATGTCGCGCAAGTACCAAAGCAGCGGCATCTGGGGGTCCCCATCAAAGCTTTGGGCCACGCCGTTAACTTTGAGTTGAATCATATTGCCCTCTAGATCCACCCTTATCGAGCCGAGTGAGTGACTGCGATTCCTGCGATTTTGCTGGTGGACATTTAGATGTCCTGTGCCCTTATGATCACCACGTGATGCATTGAGAATGCCAAAGTTGAGTGGAGCAGGAGGTTGTGGCATGTGACTGAATCCATGAAACGATAGGACGACCAACAGCGAACCTCAGAGCTCTCGGTGATTCGCTTGAGTCCATTTTTCGACACTTTCGACCTACACCGTCAGCCCGCGGTCACTCGACGGACGCCGGCCATCTCACACTTTACCTCTCACCTCAGGTGAATCGGAATACATTCGAGAAATTTCTGAATGTTGTTCGTTGCAAACAGCAAGGATGCCTGCAACCGACCTTCCACATTTTTCCCTGACTTCCACGCACCCGCCACCTTTGGCAGGTGAAATGCACGCGGCTGGTTCAGCAGACGTTTGGAGAGAATCTACACTTGTAGGTATGAAAATTTATGTTCAAGAGACTAATCGCGAGAAGCTTAACAATGGCAACTTTCTTAGGAACGACCGCATGGCTTGGGTTCGGACAGCCGGCGAACAACTCGGCAGCAGCCGCCTACAAAACGAACTGTGTCTCCTGCCACGGCCAGGACGGACGTGGCAGCCCAGTGGGAAAGAGCTTACACGTCGCGGATTTTCACTCGGCGCAAGTTCAACAGCAGTCTGATGCGCAACTGGCTGGCGTGATCGCCGAAGGGCGAGGAAATATGCCTGCATTCGGGAGTCGGCTGAGTAAGGACCAAATCGACGCTTTGGTGAAGTACATTCGCACTCTGGAAAAAGGGAAATAGAGCACTCCCGCCCAATTTACGAGCTTTTACCTTATCGTAACGATTATTTACCTTCTTCTGCCCCGAAGAAGCCTCTAACAAACAGAACGAT
>JAUTWY010000232.1 GCA_030838305.1 Acidobacteriaceae bacterium | reverse complement strand
CGCGGACCTCATATCGGCCACCACCTGAATCTTCAGGTTCTCAAAGGGGACGGAGAGGGGGGGTACGCAGTGCGCGAGTTCCACCGGAACGAGGACAGAAACTATTTCTACTCCAGCGCGCGCGAATCTTTCGATGGTGCGCTCTGTCATGGAGCGTCCTAGTACGTCGATGCACGCCAGCGGTTCCGCGAGCAGAGACTCCGGTTCAGTTTGTGGCGGCAAGGTCGAGCGAACTCCCTCGAAATCCGCTCCAATTACGACGATGGCGCCAAGCCCCACAGACTGTGTCCTCTCTCGCTTCTGATTTGGATCTCTGTCCCCTTACCGTCTTACCGCGCTGCGTACGACGGGGAGAATTGAGATCGCTCATTCTTTTCGGAAGGCGACAAATCGCAGACTTGATTCGCCGCCGGCCGGCGCAAAATTCTCCGCTTCGGAAAGAGCAGATCGCGCATCTTCATCTTCGCTTTGTGCAATTGTGACTTCGAATTGCCTACCGAGCAGTCCAGCATCTTGGCGATCTCGTGATGCTGATAACCTTCAACCTCGTGCAGCGCGAAAATCTTTCGGCAGCCTTCCGGGAGTTCCTGCATGGCGCGGCGCAACGCAATCCGATCGATCGCGCCAAACAGACTTGGATCCGCCTTCCCAACGTCACGACGGAGAGAGGGCGACTCCGAGGATACGGGCTCGTCCAGAGAGAGGATCGGCGGTGCTTTGCGGCGCCGCAACTTCATCAGCACGGTGTTCACCGCCACCCGGTACAGCCAGGTAGAAAAGGCGGAGTCGCCCCGGAATGAACCTACACTACGGAATACTTGCAGGAAGGCCTCTTGAGTCAGGTCTTCAGCGTCAGCTACATCTTTCGTCATCAGAAGGCAAACGGAATACACACGCTTCTTATGGCTCTGGAAGAGTGTGGCAAAAGCCTGCTCATCGCCACTCTGCGCGCGCTGAACCAGACTGCGTTCGTCGTCTCGGTTGGTTTCTTCCCTGACCGGAATAACATTGCTGGGTGTTGTCGCGGAAATCACGCAAGTCGCCACTGTAGTCTCCTTCTTTCTAACTAGGGTGCTTGTCTATTTGCTCTCCACGATTCCGGGAGCATTCATCATCCGCACTGAGAGTAGCGACTGTACGACTTCCGTCCCATCAGGGTGCTCCTGTAATTGAATGCCAGACTTGCTGTACTTCGGTTCCTGAAAGGGAATACCGAGGCCTTCCGGGTTTTTGGCGTGGCTGCAGAAGCGGCCGGATCATTCGCGGACAAGGCAGATGCCAATGCCAGCGCTTGATCCGGCCGCTTCCTTTGGGGGAAGACCTGATTACGTGGAACGGCTCCTCATCAGTAGTTCAGTAAAGACGGAAGCCGACTTCCACACTAATTTGCACGTTCACTGGCCGGCCATCTTTGAGAGCGGGCTGGAAGCGCCATTGCTTCACCGCTTCGATGGCCTTCGTATCCAGTCCAAATCCCAGGCCGCGGACGACGCGAATATCGCGCGGGCGCCCTTGGTCATCGACGATGAGCCACAGTATGCACGTGCCCTGCGTTTTAGCGTTGCGCGCTTCCTCTGTGTATTCGGGATCCGGGGTCGAAAGCGCCTGGGGAGCGGAGATTCCTCCACCCACCTTGAAAACGCCTCCGCCAATACCGCCACCGCTACCGGCACCGACCCCAGGGCCGTGGCCGACACCTACGCCACCTCCCGAGCCAGAACCAATGCCCCCCCCCGAACCCGTCCCGTTAGAGGGAGGAGCGGACGGAAGTGCTGCGGCCGAAGGATTACCCAGGTTCGGCATATGATTTGAGGCCAGGCGGACTTGTGGGGGTATAACCACCGTCGGCTCTACCGCGAGTCGTGGATGCTCGTTGCGGACAATAATCTGTGGAGGAGTGATTTGCTGCATCGCAGGTTTTGGCAGTCGTCCTTTAATGGCCGGCAACTTATCGTGGTCGCCGCCGCCGCCCCCGCCGCTGGCAATCTTCTTCGCTACCGGCAGGGCGTAGGAATCCAGCGAGGGAGCGATCAGCGTGACCGTCTGGTACTGCTCCACGGTTTGCACTATGTGATGGCCGAAAGTGGCGCTGGCCAGGAGCAATGCCAGCAGTATGACGTGCACCGCCGCTGAACCGGCGAGACCATTTGAGCGGTAATTGTTAAATTGTCCCCAGATTGCCTCCGGACCGAGCGGTTTCTGTGCTCGGGCTCGCGCAGGGACCGGCCGCACGACTCGCTCGCGACCTCCGTAAAGCAATGCCGATGAAGACACTGGGAAAAACGTATCAGCGGCGTGGCGAGAACTTTCCTGATTCGGCATTGGCACTCCTCGAAACTCCCCTGTAAAAGAATTCATATCCCACGACAAAATCGCAAGGGGCGATTACAAATTTACAATCGCCCGGCCAGAAGCAGCACAAGCAACACTACGACTACGAGGCCCAGACCACCGCTCGGGTAGTAGCCCCAAGACCTGCTATAGGGCCAGGCCGGCAGGGCGCCCACCAACAACAGCACTAGAAGAATCAGTAGAATCGTCGACATGAAAGCCTCCAATCGCTTTCTGTTGTTGAGCACTAGGCCCGGTCAAAAAGAGCCCGGGCCCATACGGTTGAACTATCGATCGTTTCGCGCATGCTCCTTCGACTCACCGGAATATTTCCGGACCGCGTCGAGGAACGCTTCCGTGGAAGCCTTCGGGCGAACCTTTCCGTCCAAGATCTCTTGGAAAGGAACGAATTTCCCGTAAAGAACGCGGGTTTCATCCTTGTCCTGACTAATCGCTGAACCATTGAGGTCGATCCCGGCGAAAACGCCGCGGGCTCGAGAGTAGGTCAGTACTTCCGCTTTCATCTTCCAATCTGTATCCGCGGCAGCATCGCGTCCCACGGGACCAGCTGCTGCGGAAGCATCCGCGCCCAACTTAAATTTGCTGGACAACAGGTGCTGCATTCCCTGTTCATTCATCACAACCATTACGAGATCAACCGCCTGACCACCCAGCTGCAATCCCCAGCTTCCGCCCGTAATGGTGATCGGAGCCGGAGCGCTCCAACGGCCATCTGCGGTGCGGCAGGTAGCAATGCCCTTACCGTGACTGCCACCAAAACCGATTGCAATTTTCACCATCGAGGGCACGACAGCAATGCACTTGGAGTCGTTCATCACCTTGTTTGGAATCGCTTTGTCTGGCGTGCCCATGATCTCAGTCAGAACTCGGGTAGCGGCATCGAGGCGCTTCTCAATGTCTGAACTATCCTTGTCCGCGGACCATCCCATTCCGGCGAACAACAACAAGCTGGAACCGAGCACCACGAGATATCTCGGCAATGCATTCGTTCTTGTCATACGTAGACCTCTTCCGTTTCCGTGCTCGAAGCGAGCAGTTGTTTATTCCCACGCAGGTGAGCTTAACTTTCGCAGTGGGGGTTGTTCCATCCGGTTCAAGCTGTAAAGTGAATCAAGGGAAGCTACAGGACTAGGGGAATGCTTCAGATCGCCTAATAGGAATAAATTGCGGAACTACAGTCTCTCTGGTATTGCTTCGCGTCGAAGGATAAGCGGAGGCCATTAAGCCACGCGACTGGCCTCCGACCGGGAATGCCCGATATCTTCCGCTCGTGTATTCTCCATGATCTCTTTGACGCGATTGACCTCACCGGCGGTTTCGCAATGAACTGCGACCAGAATTCCTCCCTTCGAGAGTCGGCCTTCATACCTGCCTGGTTCAGGCTCTGAAATTCCCACTCCAATCAAACAGCCCGCAAAACCGCCCAGCGCGCACCCCACACCGATTCCCGCAAAAGCCGCAACGATCGGGCCGGCGGCAATGACAGGACCAATGCCGGGAATCGCCAGTGCACCCGCGCCCACCAGCCAGCCCACGGCCCCTCCAACTGCCGCACCTGATCCCACTCCAACTGCCGCCGCTTCCGGCGCCTGCGTGTTGTTTTCGGTGACAAGTTCTTTGCTGCTGTCCGGCAGCAGCATAGAAATATCCGAACTCGAAAACCCCGCGCCTTTGAAAGCGATGACGGCGGATTCGACATCGGTTCGGGTCAAATAAATTCCAGACACCGATTTGCTTTTCGCCATGGCTCATATCCTTAATGCGAGTTTGCGGGAATACGACCCCAGGAGAAGTGCCCTCTTGAGATCGCTAGTCCCCGGAATAGCGGGCTCTGTACAGAAATACAGAGTGGGCCATGATCCCTCTTGAACCAATCGGGGAAAGTACTGATATCGAAAATGGACTATCTAGGAAGTTTCTCTTAAAGCAGCGGACCGGAGGTCAGGAAGCCAGGTCCAAACGTTCTGGCGAACGCTCCCGAGACGCAGATGCAGCATCTGCGAAGAAAACCGCGGTGACTCGGGTACCACTTTCCCCCGACTCGATCTCCAACTCTCCGCCCAACTGCCGGACTCGCTCCCGCATGCCCTGGATGCCCACACCGGCGCGTGGGGGCGGCACTGACATACCCTTGCCCTGGTCCCGAATCTCCAGTTTGAGATTCTGCCCATTGCGAGTGATGATGATGCTGGCGGAACTACTCCCCGAATGACGGTGAATATTCGTCAAGCACTCCTGCACGATGCGGAAGATTGCGGTTTCGAACTCCGCCGGGAGCCGGCCCACGTTCGGGTCCAGCTCGAGGTCTACATCGATTTTGCTTCGTTCCGCAAATCCTTCGACATACCAGCGCACCGCTGAATGCAACCCAGCCTCGTCGAGCAGCGGCGGGTGGAGGAGATGGGACATGGTTCTCAAGTCACTCGATAGCTCGTCGACCAAGCGCAGGCTTTCGGTGATTTGGCTGCTAAGCTCGGAATGCTCTGCCTGCAAAGTCTTCTCCACCGGAACCAGGATCAAATTCAGTGCCACTAACAACTGACCGGCCGTATCGTGCAGTTCGCGGGCAATTCTGCGCCTTTCGTCATCCTGCATGCGCAAAAGCCGCGCTGAAAGCATTCGCAATCTTTCCTGCGCGCGATCGAGCTCGGAAGTGCGTTCCTTTACCCTCGCCTCCAGCTGTTGGTGTGCTTCCTTGAGCGCCGTTTCGGAAGATTTCCGCTCGCTGATATCCCGGCACACGCCCATCATGCTCTGGGGACGATTCCCGGCATCGTAAATCACCTGTCCGTGCGCTTCCATCCAGCCCAGGCTTCCATCGGATCTTATTTGGCGGTATTCCACATGATATTTGCCCTCGCCTTCAAGTGCCTGCTGGATGGCCTGCTTGACCCGCAGTCGATCCGCGCTCTCGATGCCTTCCAGAAATGCCGCAAAGTTCCCGCGAAACGATCCCGGTGGTTGCCCGTGGATGCGTTCCATGTTTTCCGACCAATGCACGTTTCCGCTGGTCATGTCCCAGTG
>JAUTWY010000186.1 GCA_030838305.1 Acidobacteriaceae bacterium | reverse complement strand
GGATTTTTTATATCAACATTCCAGTCGGCGTTCTTGCGTTCATCCTGGTTACGCGCTTTGTGGAAGATCCCCCCTGGATTAAAGCGGCGCTGGCGAATGTCAAGAAGCTCGATTACATCGGTCTGGGCTTACTGACGGTCGCCATGGGCGGCATGCAGGTGATGCTCGACAAGGGAGAAGAGAACGATTGGCTGGCTTCTGATTTTATTCGAATATGTGCGGTCCTATTTGTCCTGGGCATGATTGGGCTTATTTGGCGGGAGTGGGACGCCAAGAACCCGATCATGAATCTCAAATTATTCAAGTTTAAAAATTTCGCTATTTGCGCCTTCCTCATGATGTTGGTCGGCGGACTTCTCAACGCCAGCACGGTGTTGCAGCCGCAGTTCTCGCAGCAGCTTCTGGGCTATACCGCGACAGTTGCTGGAGAGGCGCTTACCGGCGGCGGCCTTGTACTTTTGGTTCTCGCGCCGCTATCTGGAATCGCTAGCGACAAGTTTGCCGCCCGCAATCTCGCCGTAGGCGGATTCGCCTTCTTTGCCGCTGCCTTCTACTACAGCTCCACCCACGTCAACTTGTCGATGAGCTTCGGCTTCGGCTCCTGGTTGCGGATGTTGCAAGTCGCTGCCATTCCGTTGTGCTTTATCTCGATCACCAACGCCGCTTACATGGGCCTGCCCAAAGAAGCGAGCAATCAGGTCTCCGGAATTATCAACTTTGCCCGCAATGTCGGAGGCAGCATCTTCATTTCTATTACTGGAGCCATCGTTACGAATCGTTCGCTATTTCATCAAAATCGCCTCGCCGATCATATGCAGGCGGGCAACCCAGTCTTTGCGCAACGGCTCGACGCGCTCGCCAAGGCGTATGGGGGTGGTCCGGGAGGGGACTCGATGGCCCGTGGAGAGATTTATAGTCAGCTCAATCGACAAGCTGCGGTCATGGGATATGCGGACGTCTATCGCTTGCTGTGCTGGATGGCGCTGGGAATGACCCTCTGTGCTTTTCTGCTGAGCAAGAACAAACCCGGCGAGGCAGCCCCCGCTGGATCAGGTTGAGGCGGCCTGACGCGAAACGGCGAGGAGAAATCACACTTGAAATTGCCATTAAATAAATATGTTCCGAGTCCAAGTCGCCTTAGTGGGGGTCACATTCCACAACAGCGAAATTATGCTCCAAGGAGCAGGGGAATGAATCGGCGTTTCGCCATTCACCGCGTGATTCCAGTTGGCATCCTGGCCGCTGCCCTCGTGTTGCCTGGCAGTTCCAGCTTCGCCCAGCAAAGCGATTCATCCTCGTGGCCCAGAGCCCAGCAGTTGCCCCCGTCCGGCAGAGCGCAGAGTGGCAGCACCGTTCAAGCGGAGCAGTCTTCCAGTGGAAACGGCGGCAGTTCCAGCGTCAACACCGTCAACAGCACCATACAAGTCTCGGGTGCTTATCAAGGAAGCACGCCTGATCCGAATGTACCGCAAGGTCCGCTTACCCTGGAGATTGCGGATGCGATCCGCCGCGGCCTTCGTTTCAACCTGGGCGCCATTAGCGCGAATGCGTTGGTGAAACAGTTGCGTGGAGAACGACTGGCAGCGCTCAGCAAGATGCTGCCGAACATCTACGGGACGCTGTCTGAGAACGGGGCCAAGATCGATCTCGCGACCCAAGGTCTCAGTCCCGGCACGTTCGGCAGCAGTATTCCACTACCAACCACCGTAGGTCCCTTCCACTACTACAGCGCGCTTGCCAATCTCAGCGAGGACCTCAGCATGACTTCGCTGTACAACCTGCGTCAATCGCAGGCTTCGGCAGATGCGGCGCAGATGAGCGCCCAGGATGCGCGCGAACTCATCGTTTTGGCAGTCAGCGGAACTTACCTTAGAGTCCTGGCGAGCAAAGCCAATGTCCTGTCACAGGAAGCACAGGTCAAGCAGGCGGGAGCGACCTTCAAGCAATCCGAGCACCAGTACCAGGCGGGAACGAAAGCCTCCATCGACCGGAATAAGAGTTTTGTGGAATATCACACCGAGCAACAGAGGCTCACCTCCTTGCGGGGGGATTTGTTGAAACAGACCATGCAACTGGCCAGGCTCATCGGTCTACCTGTGGGCCAAGTATTCACCTTGAGTGAAGACCTGCCCGCGAAGGTGCCTGAGGCCGTCTCGCTTGAAGAAGCGCTCAAATTTGCATTCGAGGAGCGCTCCGATCTTAAGGCAGCGCGGCTGCAATTGAAGGCCGCAAGCGAAGCCCACAGAGCCTCGAAGGCGGAGTATCTTCCGTCCCTTGGCATCAATGGCAATTACGGTGTCGAGGGAATCAACCCGAACAAAGGGGCTTCTGTTTTTCAGGCCGCAGCCACGGTCACCATCCCGATTTTTCAGGGTGGCCGCGTGAAAGCGGATGTTGAACAGGCCGATGCCGCGCTCAGCCAGCGACAAGCGGAATATGCCGATGAAAAAGGTGTGGTCGAACTTGACGTTCGACAAGCCTACGTCGACTTGCAGGTGGCCACCGAGCAGATCGCGGTCGCGATAGAGAATCGCAAAGTGGCAGCCGAAATTCTCACCCAGTCGCTCGACCGATTCGCCGCTGGCGTCACGAATTCAGTCGAAGTCGTGCAATCGCAAGAGACCGTCGCGTCAGCTGAGCGGGATTATGTCAGCACTCTCTTCTCTCTCAACCTGGCTCGGATCAGCCTGGCCAGAGCGACTGGACAAGCCGAACAGTTCATACCGAACATGCTGAAAGGAAATTGACCATGCCTGCCACCATCGACGAAGAAGCGAAAGACCAGAAGCCGCAAGAGCTCGATCAGAAGAAGGGCGAGAAAACAAAGAAGCAGGAGTCGCCCGACGGCCAGGAAAACAAATCGCAAGGTAATAGTCACAACGACGAGGGCCAGAAGGACGGCGATCAGGAAGAGAAAGATCAGAACAAGAAGGGCGACAAGGGACAGAAGGACGACGACAAGAAGGGAGAGGAGGACGACGACAAGAAAGAAGAGAAGGACGACGACAAGAAAGAAGAGCAGAAGCCCGTCGATCCCGCCACCAAACGGCGACGAATCATCATCGGGGTCGCAGTTGGGATCGTTGTGCTGGTTGCTGGGATCGCGTGGTGGCTCCACTCTCGCACCTACGAATCGACGGATGACGCGCAAATCAACGGACACCTCAACGCCATAGCCTCACGCGTGGCCGGGACGGTCAAGGCGGTCTACGTCGAAAATGGCCAGCCGGTGAAGGCCGGTCAATCCCTGGTCGATCTGGATCCGAGCGACTACCAGGTACTGGTGGAGCAAGCCCGTGCGGACTATGAACAAGCCATCGCTCAGGCGGCAGCGGAAGGTCCGAACGTCCCCATCACGGTGACTTCGAACCGAGCCACGGTGGATACGGACGTGGAGCAAGTTATCAATGCGGAGGCGGCAATCGCCAGCGCTCAACGCGACTACGACAGCAATTCCGCGAAGCTGCGTCAGGCTGAGGCGAACAACAGGAAAGCCCAGTCCGATCTGGTGCGCTACAAGAAATTGGTCGACCAGGGAGAAATCTCTTTATCCGACTATGACCAATACGTTTCGAATGCAGGTGGGGATGAGGCGGCGGTCGAGGCGAGCCGATACGCTGCCGCATCTTCGGAGCAGATCGTCGAGGAGAAAAAAGCGTCTCTGCGCCAGCAGCAGACCAAACATTCCGAGGACAACGCGAATTTACCCCGTCAGATCACGATTCACAAGGCAACCGTTGATTCCCGCAAAGCCAACGTAGACTCGGCGAAAGCGCAACTGGATACGGCCCTGCTCAACCTGAGCTACTGCCATATCGTGGCCCCGGTCGACGGGATCGCGAGCCAGCGCAGTGCGGAAATCGGGGCCAGAATTTCGCAAGGGCAGCAGCTCATCGTGGTGGTTCAGATTGACAATGTTTGGACGACCGCGAACTTTAAGGAAACACAACTCCGAAAGATGCACGTTGGGCAGCACGTGACCATCGAGGTGGATTCACTCGATGAGTCGTTTGATGGCGAGGTAGAGTACATGCCAGCCGCTACTGGAGATCGATCCAGCTTGTTTCCGCCCGAGAATGCAACCGGCAACTACGTCAAGATCGTACAGCGTCTGCCAGTGCGGATACGCTTCAGCCCGAATCAGCGGGATCTGGATAAGTTGCGTCCCGGTATGTCGGTTGAGCCCAAGGTTCACCTGGACTAGGTTCGCCTGGACGATCTACACAGCGGGGGGGCAGGTCTGGGGGGCAACGGATCTGAAGATCGACAAAGCCGGGCGCCGCGGATTAGCCGCTCCCTTCGACTTCCAGGTCCTTCACGATTGCGGTTCTAGCCTGCACGTCTATCGTTGCGAGCAGCCCAACTGGGCCTGTTTCCCGATGATCGTTGAGGGCGCGCGACCTCAGCTCAGCGAAACATCGGTGATCACTATCAGCACTGCGGTCGGACCATGGATAAGGGGACCCTCAGGCTTGCGCTTGACCACGCGACGAAACGTCGGCACTACGATACCGTCGAAAGTGACGTGGTCAAAGCAGTAGTGAGCAGCCACGCCGCCCGCCACGTCGGTGGCATAGTCAAGCCTCTGAAGAAGACCCTTATCATTGAAATAAAATGTCTGGC
>JAUTWY010000118.1 GCA_030838305.1 Acidobacteriaceae bacterium | reverse complement strand
GTGCGAACATAGACCAGCGAGAAACTCGATCCCTTGCCGTCCGACTGCACCGCCACGATGTGCTGGTCGTTTTTCCTGCCCGCTTTGAGTTCGACGTTGTTGCCATGGTCGCCCTCGCAGCTCAATTCGTTCGAAGCATCCTTGGATCCGTGCGATCCGAGTTTCACGTCTGAGTTGAAATTGAAGTGGCCCGAGGTGTGACATTCAAGAACGTTGCCATACTTCTTCAACTGATCCTTGTAAAAGGACAGAACCTTGGCGGGCGCATCGTCCGATTGATACTCCAGAGCGACAACTTTAATGCCAAGTCCGAAGCCGGAGATATTGACATTGGCGCTCTTATCGCTTCCGTTTGAATCCTTTTCTTTCAAGTGTGCGCCCGGATAAACCATCAGGCCTACGTCAGAAGCATCCGCCTGTTTGCTGACGTGTATTCCTCCCACCAGGGTATTGATATCGACTTGCTTCTCTTGTCCGTTGGGTTCCTTCTTCACGTTCACACTGCATCCCGTAAGCAACAGGAACGCGGCCATGACCGTTCCGGCCAAAAGAATCTCAGAAAATTCATTCTTGCCCATGTTCAGAACCTCCATTGGCACCGGCGATGGGCCGCTCCAGGCCGGCACCCCGTTGGGCAACGTTGGGAATGCTCACAGGGAGATGCCCGCGAATGGCGATTTCGCCAAACAGCGCTTTGACCGCGCCGATCTCTGAAACCGTCGCGTTGGAAAACGTACACATATAATTCTCAACCTTGGGAAAGTCCGCCGCCAGGTACGGATTCCCCATGGCTACGACCACGCTCTTTGCCGCGGCGCGATCCAGCAGATGCTGCAGCAAGCTTCCAGGAGCATCCGCCATCGCGACCGTGTTTCCCATCTTGCCCGCATTCGGGACCACATACACTGCGGCTACAACAGTCCTGGCCACGTCTACTGCCTTCAGCACTTCGTCACTCATCCCTGCCGCGAAGCGCGGATCCAAATACATCACGCGCGCGTCTGGAATCCGCGCTAGAAATTCGCGTCCGAAAGCGCGGCCGGATTCGGTGCGCACGTCGTCGGAGAGGATCACCGCCAGTGTCTGGTTGTGTGTCTCCTCTCGTGTTGTATACGGAAGTCCCGCCTTCGCAGTTCCCTTTGATTTGAGCGGCAAGACCTTGCCATTGTCGCGCACCAGCGTTACCGCGGCATCGGCCGCTTGCTGGCCGAACGCCAGGTTCTCCGGTTTGCCTACCAGGTTGGCGATGGCTCTCACGTCCGCCATGCGGGCCTCCTGCAAGCCCAAAGACGCCTTTGCCTTCAGGATCTTAAGCACGGAGTGGTCGAGCCTTTCCCGTGAAATTTCGCCCGACTGCACGGCCCGAAGCATGGCATCAAACGAGGCGGGGAAATCCGCAGGGATCAGCAAGAGATCGTTGCCTGCCTTGAACGCCTCAACCGCAGCCCGACCGATGTCGTTGGCGAAAAGGTGCGTCAATCCGGCCATGTCAAGCGCGTCGGTAACGATGATTCCTTTGAAACCAAGCTGTTTTTCCAGCAGGTCAGAAACAATCGCCGGCGAAATTGTGGCCACATGATTGGGATCGGAATCGAGCGCCGGCACTGTCACGTGCGCCACCATCACCGAATCGACGCCCGCCGCAATGGCTTGGCGGAAAGGCGGCAACTCAACCGAGTCGAGGTGGGTGCGGTCCACGTTGACACTGGCAACGCCGAGATGCGAGTCCGTCGCAGTATCTCCGTGACCAGGAAAATGCTTGGCCGTGGTCAACATGCCGCCTTCATGCGCGCCCTTGATATAGGCTGCAACCAAATCGCCAACCTGCTTGGGGTCTTCTCCGAACGAACGCGTGTTGATAATGGGGTTGACGGGATTTGAATTAACGTCAGCATCGGGGAAAAAATTCCAGTGAATGCCGATCGCGCGAGCCTCCTGCGCAGTGATGCGGCCGAAAGCCTCCGCATCTTCGGGCTTGCCGCTTCCACCAAATGCCATCGCATGCGGGAAAGCGGTCGTTCCCATCAGTCGAATCGCGACGCCGCGTTCAAAATCGGCAGCGAACAATAGCGGGAGTTTGGACTCGCTTTGCAGGCGGTTCAGAAGTTCCGCCGCTTCGTAGGGCTCACTGCGCAGCAAATATGGGCCGTCCACGTGCACCGTCATGGCGAACGAGCCCACGTGATACTTCTGCATGGCCTCGCGCAGTTGCAGGTATTCCGGATTTTCCACATTGAGAAAGCTGGCGCGGCACCAGATCATGAATACCTGGCCGATTTTCTCTTCTGTAGACAGTTTACGCAGGGTCTTCTCCGCCCATTTGTCGCCCGAGCGCGTCTCGTGAATCGGGCCGGGGCGCTGGTACTTATCTTTGCCTGAGGCGGCCGTTGTGAGCAAGAGAGCAAGAACGAGGAAACTGATTGTGCGATGCATGCACAGAACGATAGCAGAAGGGCAGGCTGTGACCTAAGACTTGTGACCAGAGACGAGGTCTGTCGCCTTCTGTTGAATCTGCGCATCGTCGCCAAAGCCGCACAGCCAGTGAACTTCAGGCTCACGCCGAAACCAGGTCATCTGGCGCTTGGCGTAGTTGCGGTGGGCTTGCTGAGCAGCCGGAAGAGCCTGCTCCCGCGTCAGTTCTCCGTGGATGGATTGCATCGCTTGTTTGTAACCAAGCGAAGCCAGGGGACCGGCAGCATCTCCGTACTTCTCATGCAGACGCCGCGTCTCGTCGATCAACCCCGCTTCGAACATTTCCTGCGCGCGGCGATTAATTCGCTCATACAACGCCTGTCGATTGGGATCGAGCCCGAGGCGCAGAGTATGAAAGCCGCGCAATGGCTCGCGCCCTTCTTGCCACAATTCTGTCATCTTCTGGCGGGAGGCGAGACACACCTCGAGGGCGCGGATCAGCTTCGGAGTATCGTTGGCATGAATCTTGTCTGAGGCTTCGCGATCCAAGCGGCGCAGAATACGATGAAGGTAACCCGAACCGCGACTCTCGACGCGCTCGCGTAAACGCTCGCGCAGCTCTTCAGAGCGCTGTGGGCCGGGGAAGAGTCCTTCAAGCAGGGCCCTCAAATAGAGCCCTGTACCGCCAACAAGAATTGGCAAATGTCCCCTGGTTTTCACCTCTTCGAGCACTTGCCGCGCCTGGCGGGAGTATTCGCCGGCACTGATGTGGCTGGTTGGTCCGACGCAATCGAGCAGGTGGTGCGGAACGCGAGCCCGTTCCGAAGGCGTGGCCTTCGCGGTTCCAACGTCAAACTCGCGATACATGGCGACGGAATCGCAATTCACGATCTCGCCGTGGAAGCGCTCGGCCAGAGCCAGAGAGAGAGCCGTCTTTCCGCTGGCCGTGGGACCCAGCACGACCACCAGCAGCGGCTCCGGCTGCGCGGAAGCCACCGTCAGCGCACGCTCCAATGAATGGCGTGCCAATAGCGCACCAGGCTGAGGACGAGCAGCAGAAGGGCGATCAGTAAGAGCCCGGAAGTTTCCTTGGCGTAGACTGCCTGCCGCTGATGCTTGTGAGGCGGACTGTCCTGACGTTGAGCGTTAACCACGAACGTATTGTACGCCGCGCAAACGCGCGCGAGCGATGCCAACAGACCCGCGCGGCGGGGAGCGCGGCGGCGTGGTGCTACACTACGCGTCGTTGGCCATCGTTTATCGCTCCATACTTATCGCACCATGACCATCGCACCATGACCGATCCGCAGGGCAAAAACTCCGGCAGACTTGCGCGCTTTGGCGTCTTCGAGCTCGACCTCGCCGCCGGCGAACTGCGAAAGAATGGCGCGAAGCTGCGTTTGCAAGAGCAGCCGTTCCGGGTGTTGGCTTTGTTGCTGGAGCGAGCCGGCGACGTGGTCACGCGCGAAGAGTTGCGCCAGAAAATGTGGCCTGGCGATACTTTCGTGGACTTCGATCACAGTTTGAACACCGCCGTGAATAAGTTGCGGGAAACCCTGGGCGATTCGGCCTCCACCCCCCGGTACATTGAGACTCTGGCGCGCCGGGGATACCGGTTCATCGCGCAGGCGCAAATAGGCCAGCGCTCCAGCGCAAGTAAGGTCGAGGTCTCGTCCGAGCCTGAAAAATCGCGCGCGACGCAACTTCATCCCGACCTCGAAGTTCCGATGCCTCGCCGCGGGTTGACGCGCGGGCTATTTGCTCTGGCGCAAATCATGTATTTGATCTTCTATTTGGCGGCGCTTTTCCGCTGGCATGCCGTGCTGGAAATTGCAGATTCTTTCGCGCCAGGATGGAAACCGACCGCAATATTTGCCGCGGTAATGGTCACCGCTGGCGTGGGAATTCCACTCCGTTGTTACCTGCTCTCGGCGGTGGCGTTCGACTACCAGCGTTTGGGCGAGAAGTTTCACCGGATATTTCCATTCGTTCTGGCGCTGGATCAGCTCTGGGCTGTAGCTCCGTTTCTCCTGGCGCAAAAAATTGGGTTGGGAGCGGCTTTCGCGGCTTGCGCGGGCCTGCTCTACGTACCTTTTTCGGAGAGAACCTTGATTCGCATGGCATATGTGAAAGAGCCGTCGCCTGGCTAAGACGTAAGAGTTATCCAGGCCGCGACGATATCTCGCTCAGCACGATTTTCCATGGAACCAACCTCACGACTCCCGCGTAGCTACGTCTAAAGCCTGGGCGGGAGTGTGTTTGCCCGAGCGGAGGATTCTTATGAAACCCATTGGATTCAAACGCTGGAATTTTGTAGGGCTGATGCTTGCCGGCTTTGCCTGCTCATGGACCACTCTGCCAGCGCAGGCCGATGACTGGTCGAAGACCTACACTCTGACGGGCAAGCCCGATCTGCGGGTGGACACGTCTGACGCCAACATTCACGTCTCCACCTGGGATCAGAACTCAATTGAGGCGAAGGTGACGACGACCCGCGACAAGATCGGCGGTGACGGCATCCGTATTGAGGAACATCAGACTGGAGATGTGGTCGAGATCGAAATACGTTATCCGCACTACCATGGGTTCGGCATTACGATTAACGGTGGCAATCACCGCGTCGATATCGACATTCGCATGCCGCGCGAGGGCCGGGTTGATCTGCACACCAGCGATGGCAAAATTGAACTGGCTAACTTCAAAGGTGACATACAGCTGCGCAGCGGCGACGGTTCACAGCAGATTGAAAACGTTGATGGCAAGCTTCGAGCAACCACCGGAGATGGCCACATCCGCGCCAATGGCCGCTTTGACGAACTCGAACTGAAGACCGGCGACGGGCGCGTGGACGCCCGAGCAGCGGTTGGGTCGACTTTGGCGGCGGGCTGGAGGCTGGAGAGCGGCGATGGCACGGTTACGCTGGAAGTGCCGGAAAACCTCGCCGCCGACCTGGACCTCCACACCGGAGATGGCCACATCGACCTGGATATGCCCATCACAACTCAAGGCAAGATTCGTGAAAATGAGGTCCGTGGAAAGCTCAACGGTGGGGGGAATCTGCTGGTAATTCATACTGGTGACGGATCGATTCGGCTGCGAAAAGGATAATCGCAAAGTTGTCTGACAGATGTTATATAATGTCTGACATGAGTCTGCAGCGTATTACAGTCCGCGTTCCTACGTCTCTGGGAGCTCGCCTACGCGAGCACTCCCGGCTAAAGGGACAAACTCCGTCTGATCTAGTGCGAGTCGCGTTAGAAAATTACTTGCGTGAGGGAGGCAGCGTGGACTCGGCTTTCGAGTTGGCGGAGGCAGCTGGCCTGATTGGCTGTGTGCGGCGGGCGCCGAAAGATTTGAGCACGAACCGCCGGCACTTCGAGGGTTTTGGAAAAAACAGATGAAGCGAATTCTCGTGGACACTGGTCCCCTGGTAGCCATCCTTTCCCGTGATGACTCGCTACACGAGACTTGCGTCAAGGCATTGCGCGAGATGGCAGCGCCGCTGCTTTCATGCTGGCCCGTCGTTACTGAGACTGCCTGGTTATTGCGGCATTCTCCGCGCGCCGTTCAACAGCTACTGAGCAGCACGGACGGAGGATTTCTTGAATTGCTGCCGCTGGCCGGGTCGGAAGCTAAAGCTCTCTCCGCGCTGATGAAGCGATATGAAAGCATCCGCCCCCAGCTTGCCGATGCCGCTTTAGTTTATCTGGCCGGACGGGAACGGATCGAAACAGTCTTCACTCTGGACCGTCGCGACTTCTCCATTTATCGGACGGCTCGAGGACGTTCCTTTCGTATCCTGCCGGATATGAATTAACTTCGACTCCCGAATTTCGGCGAGGTTGGCTTACGAGTTTTTACTTGATGGACGTTTGGATTGACTTTATTTTTAAACTGCCTCGGCGGAGGTTGAAATGGTAATGTCGCGTTTCTTTATTTCAGTAATGTTCCTTGCGCTAGTGGTCGCATTGCTGCTGTCCCTGGCCAGCGCGCAACTGTCCGCAGCCCCCGCACCCCAGCATGAACCTGCGCTGGATGTGACCTCCATGGATCGAAGCATCGATCCTTGTGTCGACTTCTTCAAGTATTCCTGCGGAGGATGGATGAAGAACAATCCCATCCCTCCCGATCAGTCTTCGTGGGATACATACTCGAAAATGCAGGATGAAAACCTGGGTCGGCTGCGTGGGATTCTGGAAACCGCCTCTACGCCTGACCCCCAACGCAACGCCGCGGCTCAGAAAATAGGCGACTACTATTCGTCCTGCACCGATGAGAAGACCGTTGATCGTAAGGGCGCGGAACCGCTTAAGCCGGCCCTGGATCGCATTGCAACAATCGATTCAAAGAAGCAGATTGCCGACGTCGCCGCCGCCATGGTTCAGGGCGGCATGCTCTTTCGTTTCGGGTCTACACAAGACTTCAGAGATGCTAGCCAAATGATTGCAGAGGCGGACCAGGGAGGCCTGGGCCTGCCCGACCGCGATTACTACACGAAAGAGGACCCCAAGTCGGTCGATCTGCGCAAGGCATATGTGGCGCACGTACAGAGGATCTTCCAATTACTGGGCGATCAGCCGGAAGTAGCCGCTACGGAAGCGCAAGCCGTGATGCGCATCGAAACTGCGCTGGCCCAGGGATCGATGACGCGAGTCGAGCGGCGTGACCCTAAGAACCTGGATCACAAGATGACCAGCGGCGAGTTGGCGAAGATTGCTCCTGATTTTCAATGGCAAGTTTACTTCACGAAAGTAGGCCTGCCCTCGCTGCCTTCGCTGAATGTGGCATCCCCGGGCTTCTTCAAGGCCATGAATGAGGAACTCGACAAAGAAAGGCTGGCAGACTGGAAGACCTACATGCGCTGGCACTTGGTCCATGCGGATGCACCATTTCTCTCGGCTGCGTTTCTGAATGAGAACTTTGATTTTTATGGCAAGACGTTGCAGGGCAAGAAAGAACTGCGGCCGCGATGGAAGCGTTGCACCGATGAGGTTGACAATAATCTCGGAGAAGCACTGGGCCAAGTGTACGTAGAAAAATACTTTGGCCCCGATGCCAAACAGCAGGCCTTGAAGATGGTACAGGAAATCCAGACGGCGATGGAGCAAGACATCAACTCGTTGCCCTGGATGTCGGCAACCACCAAGCAGCAGGCGCTGGTCAAACTGCACGGAATGGCCAACAAGATCGGGTATCCCGACAAATGGCGCGACTACAGCAAACTCGAAATACGCCGTGGGGATGAAGTGGGCAATGTAGAGCGTGCGCGCAAATTTGAATTTGACCGGCAGTTGGCCAAAATCGGCAAGCCGCTCGACCGGGGCGAGTGGGATATGACGCCTCCGACCGTAAACGCTTATTACAATCCCCAGATGAATGACATTAACTTTCCGGCCGGCGTGTTGCAGCCCCCGGCGTTCGATCCTACTTCGGATGCCGCTCCGAATTATGGAGATACCGGCGGCACCATCGGTCACGAACTCACGCACGGCTTCGATGACGAAGGCCGCCAATTCGATGCGCAAGGAAATCTGAGGGACTGGTGGACCGAAGACGATGGCAAAGAGTTCGTGAAACGTGCTCGTTGCATTTCGGATCAGTACTCGACATACACCATCGTCGATGACATCAAGATCAACGGCAAGCTGACTCTGGGGGAGGATGTCGCCGATCTGGGTGGACTTCTGCTGGCGTACCGGGCCTGGAAGGATGACACCAAGAGCGAAAAGCTGCAGCCGCTCGACGGTCTCACTCCCGCCCAGAGATTTTTCGTGGGCTATGGACAGAGTTGGTGTGGCGAATCTCGCGACGAGACCAAGCGATTACGCGCGACGGTCGACCCGCATTCTCCAGAGAAATATCGCACCAACGGCGTGGTCTCAAACATGCCGGAATTTCAGGAGGCATTTCACTGCAGCGCAGGATCCCCGATGGTGAATCAGAACCGGTGCCGCGTGTGGTAACAAAGTCGGAAGTTGCGGCCGCTGTCGTGCGGATATTAGAAAACTATTCCAGATCTTCTTTGGAAGGGTTGTAGAAAAAAGTAAAGCGCAGCGCCAGATATTGTCCTCCGAACTCGCTGGGCAGCGGGGGGAACGGATCCGATGCCGTAATACCCGCCCACGCAGCACGATCCAGAGGGACGTCTCCGGAGGCCGCCACCAGCTTCATGCCCGCGACTTTTCCATCTTTGGTAATTGCAAACTCGATGGACAGTTTCCCTTTTTTCATCTGCGCGGATTCGGGGATCGCGTTGTACCAATTCTGTTTCACGTCATGCAGCACACGCTGCAGGTAGGGTCCGAAATCAACACCCATGGTGTCGCTGAGCACGTCAAGGTTGCCCATTTGGCGGCCATGCGCGCCGGTGCCTAATCCAAAATCACCACCACTGCCCTGCTGTCCCGCGCCGCGCTTAGCGGCAGCCGCTCGGGTGGCTTCCTGAATTGCCGAGCCAGCCGACATTGGACCAGCGTACTTGCTGAACTCGTTCGCAATATTTGGTTTTGCCGAGGGTTGCATCTGGGCGATTTGTTGGGTCGGCTGTTGTTGGGGAGCCGCCTGGTTTTGCGCAGGCGGGGCGGCAGCCGCCTGCGTGGCCTGCTGCGGATTCTGAGGGCCACTAGTTCCCGGTTTCCCCGCAGGCGGCGTCGCTAAACTCTTGCGCAGCTCTTTTACATCCAGTTCAGGATGCCTAGTCATGGCAGTGCGATTTTTATCGGACGCAATATTCGTATTCGGCCGAGGCTGCAGCTTTTGCAAGTCGGGCGGCAACTCCAGGAAGGTAATGTCCTTCGCATTGGACACATTTTTCACCGCGACTGCCGAGTGCCATGGAAGATATTTCTCCAGCCTTTCAATATTGACAAGAAGGATTATCAGAACTAAGTGCGTAATGATGGAGATCCAAGCTGCTTCGCGACGCCGCGAGCGCGCTAGATCGTCCTGCAATTGGATGAGCAGATGCGGTACCCGTGCATCGTCATCCATGGCGCGGTAGGCCGTTTCCCAACCCTGGGCATCGTAGAGCCCGAGTTGTTCCGGTTGAGGCTTCTCGGCAGCAGCCACCGGGTCTTGGAATGGAATTTGCGTTATGGGCATGGACTGATCTTGTTTGAACCAGGCTTGTCCGTTAGACACGGATTCCCCTCGCTCCGTTGCATCCGGCCTTTCAAGGATGACTCAGCGAATGGAAGTGGCAAGCTATCTTTATTTTCGCATCTTTCCGGGGATTATGCTCACTCACAAATGGCGTGGGACTTAGGTGTGTAAACATTTGTCAAACGCCTACGGCGCGATTCGGTGTGTGTCGAATAAATGAATTCCGAAAGGGGCTCAGCGTTTTTTGGGAGCGGCGCCGGCAACTCCAACTTTCTTCCCGTGCTCGCGGATCGCATCCACAATGTCGAAGGCAAGAGCGAGAGAACGGCGGCCGTCTTCAAGCGGCACGACCGGCGTGGACCGTTGCCGCACCGCGTCAAGGAATGACCTCAACTCCGCATGTAAAGGTTCCTCTGAAGTCAGGGGAGGTTTGTCCATTGTTATCTGCGGGTTGACAGTAGGGGCACCCACAGCTGCACCGGCCGCGCCGACGGTGAAGACCAGGACTTCCTGGCGTCCGTAGTCGACGGATACATATTGGCGGGGTTGAAAAAAACGCAGCTTGCGGACCCGCTCAGTCGAGACGCGGCTAGCGGTAAAGTTGGCCACACATCCAGACTCGAATTCCAACCGCACGTTGGCGATGTCCACTTTGCCGGAGAGAACGGGCAGACCGACGGCGCGAACTTCTTTCACCGAAGAATTCGCGAACGACAACACGATATCCAGGTCGTGGATCATCAAGTCGAGCACGACATCCACATCGAGTGAGCGCGGCGTGAAGACGCTGAGGCGGTGCACCTCAAAAAACATAGGCTGCGTGATCAGTGGAATTGTAGCGCGCACCGCGGGGTTAAACCGTTCCAGGTGTCCCACTTGGGCAATGCGCTTGTGGGTGGCGGCGATCTCAACTAGCTCATCCGCCTCGGCCCGCGACGCGGCCAGCGGTTTCTCGATCAGCACGTCAACACCCTTTTGCATGAGGGCGCGAGCCACTTTAAGATGATGAACAGTAGGCGCGGCTATCGACGCGGCTCGCACTTCGCTATGCGTAGTGAGCATCTGCTCCACCGATCCGAAAGCGCGGCAGCCAAACTCTCGAGCCACCGCATCCGCTCGCTCCAGATTGGAATCGACCACACCCACCAGCCGAACCGCCTCGCCTTGCTTTTCCAGCTCTTGGTAGACTCGGGCATGGTTGCGCCCGAAGACGCCCACCCCTACCACCGCCACGGAAATCGAATTGTTTGCTTGCAGGAAGGGACTCTCGGCTGGCCGGTTGCCAACTTGGAACAACAGATTGTAAACGTAATACTCGGAAAGAGCACCTGGAATAAAAAACACGGCGGTCAAGTTTCAATTGATCCAAATCGCCATCATTAGGCCGTGCGCTTCATCACCGACGAAAGGAGAACCGTCTCACCATGCGAACCATTGCGCTGCTTACCGTTTCCAACATCTTCATGACCTTCGCCTGGTATGGTCACCTCAAATACCGTGAGGTACCGCTGTTTAGAGTCATCGTGATTAGTTGGATGATTGCGTTCTTCGAAT
>JAUTWY010000085.1 GCA_030838305.1 Acidobacteriaceae bacterium | reverse complement strand
TGGAAGAAGCCTTCATGCGCCGCAAGCGCCGCGAACTGGAACAGGCGCGCATGGCTGGAGGCGGCGACGCGCAGCCCGTGCAGCAAGTCGTCCGCGCGCAGGAAAAAGTGGGCCGCAACGATCCTTGCCCCTGTGGCTCCGGCAGGAAATTCAAAAAGTGCCACGGGGCTTAACCGCAAAAGGTCATGTGGGGACAGCCGCCTCGTGTCCAGTTCCATGACATCCTTTACACAATGTTCCGGGACATCCTTTACACTCCCGCGCGTGTGATGCCGGCGCGGGGGCGTGAGCTTAATCGGTTAACCAGTGGGCCACGGTCGTGGTGCCTCCAGTGACCAGATCGAGTTCCCGGATAACCGTACGACAGTGATAGACCAGCACTCGATCCTGCAGCCGCACCAGTTCTACTCGCTGTCCGGCCAGGGCGTAGCTGATATTCCAGCGGCGACGTTCCGTCCATATCTGACCGGAGGTGCTGACCTTGGTTACCATCGCGCCTTCTTTGTATTGCCAAGGGGCGGGGTGCGGGTTATAGACCCGCACGCTGGGGCGCCACCGGCTTGCCGGAGTCTGCATGCCCAGCGCTTCATGCGGCCGCACCTGGTTATATTCGTAACGATACTCATCCAGCCACCGCTGCCGTTGTTGGTCGGGCACGCCTCGCCGTAGTTGCGCGCGCTGCAGCGAACCATGAAAACGTTCCACTTTGCCCTGAGTTTGGGGATGCCGGTATCCGCTCCAGTGCAGCTGAATGCCTTGCTGCATCAGCCACACCGTCAGCCAGGTCGCTCCCGTTGGCGTCCTCGCATTCCACCACGGCGTGCCGTGATCCATCAGCATCGCTTCCGGCACGCCGCATTCCACAAAGGCCGACTCCAGTTGCTCCCGCACCGCTTCCGCCCTGGTCGTCCAGGTGCCGCGCAACGCGATCAGATAACGGCTGTGATCATCGAGCAGGGACAACGGACCTACCGGGCGGTCCCATCCCTTGGACCCTTTAAAATCCATCTGCCAAAGTTGATTGGGCTCGGCTCGTTCGAAACGCTGGAGCGCCGTCTCGTGCCGCTCCCACGGCCGCACCAACCCGCGCCGCAACAAAATGCGATGAATGGTGCTGGCCGGCAGCTCCACTCCCGACCGCGCTAAAAGCACCTGCAACTTGCGCGCACCCCAGTCGGGATAGCGCTGCCGCAGCTCCACCACGCGCTGTTCCTGCTCCTCGCCCGTTTGTCGCGGACTCTTCTGCGGACGCCGACTGCGCTCGGCAATGCCCGCCAATCCCTGTTGCTGATAACGCCGCCGCCACAAATATCCCGTGGGCCGCGAGATGTCGAACTCCTGGCACAAGGCTCGGAAATCCTTGTCTCCGCGCTCCGCCGCCACCACAAAACGCACCCTCTGTTCTTGAACGTCCACACTCCTCCAGGCCATGGTCGATTGCGCCCCCGCGCCGGCACCACACGCGCGGGAGTGTAAAGGATGTCCCGGAACATTGTGTAAAGGATGTCATGGAACTGGACACGCCTCGGGCTGTCCATTCGAGCGCCGCGAGGGAGACTGGCAAGGGAAGCCCGCCCGTCAATCTTTTGCTTGCGCACCACCGACAGCCGGGGGCTGGCCCACCCGTGATTTTTGATTGCCGGCTCCATCACGACGGAGGCTGGCGCAACCTTCGCGGTTTTCGAAGGGTGCGCACTCCAGAGCCGGGGGGAGTGGGAATCTGTCTTGGGCGCGACCCACCACCGAATCGCAAATCCATTTTTCTGAATTCAGCCCGCGGAATTAGAATCATGCCGGATTGAAGTGGGTAAGACGGCGCAGAGGCAGAGATTCGCGGGCGCTTCAACAATGGGCTACATGAGTACGAAAAGAGTTCCCCACGACTCTCGGCTGCCGGAAAGCGCACCTTTCGAAAACCCGCGAAAGGAGCGGCAGCCTCAATGGTGACAGTGGCGACACAAAAAACAAAGATGGGCCAGCCCCCAGGCAGAAACATCATCAACGGGGAATTGCAGGCGACAAGAAAAACAATGAGCACTCGAAAACTAGCTCAACTGCTCTTCGCAGCGGCGCTGCTGGCCGAGCCGTTGTTCGCACAGCAAAAGGGAGATTCTTCGGCGTGCATGGCTGAGTATGAAAATCACAATCAGATCGACTACGGCCCTCTGATCGTTCAGGAGGTGGAAGGAATGATCACTGACCCGCAGCAGGTTGCAGTTCCGAAGGTGTGCGTGGGCATTTTCACGCAGAAGGAGCACAAGGTAGTTCGCCACCGCGGAAACCGAGGCAGAGGGCAAGTTCTCTCTGCAAAGCCTTCCTCATGAGCGGTATTGGCTGGTTGTGAAGGCCGATCCTCTGTGTGCCGCAAATGTTCCGCTACAGGTGGTGAAGTTCGGCTAGCAGCCAGAAGCTAGCAGCTAGCAGCTGAGAACTGAGACCTGCTTGTGAGCTAGTTCGGAAGCTTGAAGTTCACCGTGATCTGCGTCTGAATCTCAACCGGAGAACCGTTAAGCAGGTATGGTTTGTATTTCCATTGTTTCACCGCGTCCACTGCGGCGTGCGCGAGTTGCGAATCTCCGCTGACAATCTTTACCACCGAGATGTCGCCGCTCTGTGAAATCGTCGCCATCAGTTGGACTGCGCCTTCGACACGCAGCCGCAATGCATTCTGCGGATATTTGGGCTGCACTTTTTTCACCAACAGTCCTTGCGAAACTCCCTGCGACACGCTCAGCGTCTGCAGAACCGGAGTCGGCGCGCTGCTGTGATTGTCCATAAGATTGAGCAGCGCTCCATCATTACCCGGCGCTGGAGCGATGGCAGCCATGCTCGGAGGGGGCGGAGCATTGTTTATCGTGACCGACTTTGTCGCCGGTCTCGACGGATTGTTCTTGATCACAATAGGCTCCGCATCTTCTTTTGTAGTTTCCGGAGCTTTGTTAACCATCGTATCTTCTTTCGTTGCCGGAGCTTTGTTGACCAATGCAGAAGAAGGCGAAGGCTTCGACGAGTCACTGGAGACTGTGCTCTTGCTCGGAGGATACTGAGTATTTTCCGCACTCCCGCTGGTTTGCATATCGGGAGTAGAAGATTTAGCGATTGGAGTTTGGCTTGGCGCGTGCGAAATTGGCGCCGGAGCTTTCACGGGCGACTCGGCAACGTGATTGGGAACAGTTGTGCTGTCGTCCGATCGTCCCCAGTGCGACCATGCAGCGTAGCTGGCTGCCGCAATCAGCACAACCGCAGCGGCCACGAACAGCACTTTCTTGCTTCCGCTGGTGGATTCGGTGTTACTCCCGAGCGTTCCGCCGAAGGTGAATGTTGGCACAGGTCCTGACGCGCCATCCATCGAAAAGGAGTTTTTCTCAACTTCGTGGCCGCTTGCGGTACTCTCGACCTGCGGCAGAACTGCAGCGCTCTTCTCCTCCGTCGAAACGTTCGGCTTGGAATCGCGAGCTGGAGCGGGAGCGCTTGCGGCACTGTTACTAAATCCCGCACGGCTCGGCGTTATGCCGTTTTTGGCCTGAGCCGAAGCGGCGCCGACCTCGGACGGATAAGGCTGCGTCGCTGGTCTTTCAATCACTGGTGAAACAGTTTCGTTGCTATCCGTCTCGAGATGGTCTGCGCTGCTCGAGGCTGGGGTGCGGGAATAGTCGCTGGCCGTGGCTGCAGCGATCGAAGGCGAAGAAGACACTACGTCGCGCGGTAAAATCGCGACTTCCTGACGAGGCGTCGATACGGTTGCAACGGGCTTAACACTTGCGGCCGTTGCAGGTTTCGTACCCTCGTTTTTGCGCAACAGTCCGCGGGCAACGCGCAACGTGCCTTTCGCCTGTTCCCCATTAATTGGTTTGGTGAGAACCAGGTTGGCGCCGATGCGGAAGGCTTTCGCTACTCCCGCTTGTCCCTCAACCACCGCGACCGCGAGAGAAGACTGATTGGTAGTGGTGTTGCGCGCGCTCTTGAACAGCAACGTGGCGTTCTGCTCGTTATCGCAATCGACCACAATAGCATCGAAGTGCTCGGCCATCAGCTTCTTAACCGCAGCGAAGGGTTCGGTGCAGGGAGTGACGGCGAAGTCCAGCTCGCTGAGGACCTGCGTGACGATGCGAGCCGTCTTCTCGTCAGGGCAGAAGAGGAGTGCTTGATAACCCATATTAAGGTCATCGTAGGTACAGTCGTAAGGCGCATCAAGTTACGGTGGTAATTTCACAGACGCGCGTTTGGCCTTGCCAGAATGGGCCTTTTGGAGAATCAGGACTTCCAGGGGAACGCGTGTGGATACAATGCCTGAATCATGCGAATCCCGCTCTGGCTTAAGGTCTCCTGGACAGCGTGGGTGATCGTCTGGGCGCCGATCTACTGGCGAGAATACGGGTCGCAGAATTTCCTTTTTTTCTGCGATCTCGGAAATGTTTTCATCGCCGCAGGTCTCTGGCTCGAAAGCCCGCTCATATTTTCGTGGCAGGCATGTTCGCTGCTGTTGTTCCAGAGTCTATTCACCGTCGATTTGGGGTTCGCTCTCGTGAGTGGACATCACCCGATCGGCGGAACGGAATTCATGTTCGATCCGCACGTTGCTCTGTCGATTCGCATGCTGAGCTTGTTTCACGTGCTGACACCGCCCTTGCTGCTGTGGGCAATTTGGCGTTTGGGTTACGACCCGCGAGGCTGGAAGTATCAAACGCTGACCGCGTGGATTGTGGTTCCGATTAATTATTTCTGGCGTCCAGAACACGATGTGAACTGGGCTCGTGGGCCTTTCTTTCACGAGCAGCACACGGTTCCCGGACTCTTATATGTTCTCGGCTACCTGATTCTTGTTCCCGCAATGGTTTACTTTCCGACGCACCGTTCTCTGGTTTGGATGACGCAACGCCGGAGGGCAAAGTTCCCGGTAGTGTCCTAACCGACTCGCGAGTTCTACCGAAGAAGCGAGGAATGAACGTCCTCGATTCGAGAAATTCGCTGAAGTGAAAATTACTTGCGGACCGCATAATGCAGCTTGACCACGCCATCTGGGAACTTCGTGCAGGAGATCAGTTTTAGTGGCACAGTGCGACGAGCGGGCGCGATCAATGGAATGCCTTCGCCTATAAACGTGGGAATCACGTGAAGCATGAACTCGTCGATCTCTCCTTCGTCGAGAAACGACGCAATGATGCCAGCGCCACCCATCATCCAGATGTTTCCCCCCTTTTTCGCCTGCAGACGGGTTGTGAACGTTTTAATTGGTTCGTTCACGAACTCCACGCCCGCGGGTGCTGCCGATTGCACCGGACGGCGTGTGAAGACATAGTTCCTAACGTTTGTATCGAAGGCCGACCCGGGCACGCCTTTCTTTTGAAAGTCGAGCGCCATATCGCATGTCTTCCTGCCCCACAAAATCGTGTCGATCGATTTATAGAACGCACCCATGCCGTAGTTGCCCTTGGGGCGCGGACGGTCGAGCCAGTCGACGGAACCGTCGGCCCTGGCAATAAAGCCATCGGCGCTGGTGGAAATGTAGACGATGATTTTTCGTTTGCGGACCATTGGCGGGGCAGTGACCCCAATCGTAACGCGGAACTCCTCACGAGTGCCATTAAGCTGTCGCGTCACCTTAAGCCTCTCCAGGGAAAAACATCGAGTTTCGCTCGACGGCCAGGGCGGCTGTCCGCACGTGAGCATTTTTTCGGCAATCTTGGACGCTGTCAAACACCTCGGACAACGTCACACTACTGCTCGGTTGTA
>JAUTWY010000063.1 GCA_030838305.1 Acidobacteriaceae bacterium | reverse complement strand
AATGAGTGCCGAAAAGCGCATTAACCATCCACAAGAAGTGTTGAAGGTAGGGCAATTCGTGAGGGCGCAGGTGCTCGCCGTCGAGACAGAGAAACGGCAGGTGCGCTTGAGCATGAAGCAATTGGTTCCCAGCGGGCTGGACGAATACATCGCCGAACACAAGGAAGGCGACTTGGTCACCGGCCGCATGGTCGAGGTTTCAGACGCTAGTGCTAGCGTGGAACTGGGCGAAGGAATCCGTGTGCTTTGCCGTATGGACGTGGCCAATGGTCCCGCCGGGAAAAAGCGCCCAGAGAGTTCCGGATCCGCGGAGTCGAACTCCGGCGCGCAACGAAAGCCGGACCTGTCTTCCCTGGGTTCAATGCTGCAGGCGCGCTGGAAAGGTGGAACAACCGCCAGCGACGCCAAACCGGAGGCCGTGCGTGCCGGACAGATTCGAAAGTTCCGCATCGCGAAGCTGGATGCGTCTACCAAGAAAATCGAGTTGGAGTTGGCGCAAAACCAGTCCTAGATGACGGTTTGCAAGCGCCCCAGACCTTCCCTGGCTCAATCCATTTCTCGCATCTCACCCTCGCGCGCTCGCATTCCCGCACCGGCAGCGACTGCGGACTCGGCCTTCTTTTTCTGCCAATCTCCTTCCGCCAACACTGGAATGGATGCCAGTTTCTTCTTCTTCAAGGCCACATTGATTGCCAGCAATTCATTCTGCGTCAGTTTCTGGAAGTCGTCGATCACGTCTTGCAGTTCGTGACCGAGTGACTCGGTGCGCGCCACCTGATAATCGGTTGGCCTGCCATCATAGCCAGTGACCGCTCCGTAGAGTTGTCCCAACAGTTCACGGATGCGTTCTTCGCCGGTAATCATGCCGCCTTCCTTGGTGGCCACAATCTTCGAGCGTAGCGCGTCACAATCGGCGGCAAGTTTCTGCAGTTGCTTCCGCAGCGGGTCTTTCTCTGGCAGCTTGGCCGCTCTCGCATTGGCCGCGTCGCGCACTCCTTCGATGGCCTCGACTCCATAGGTCATGTGCTCGAGCTCTTTATAGACTTTCATCGACAGCTCGAATTGCGCCTCACGCTCCTCCATCGAATATTTGGCCCGCGGATCGACTGCAACTTTCAATTCCTCGGTGTAGGTTTTATCGCCTTTGGTTAGCTTCACGGTATAGGTGCCCGGCAACACTCGTGGTCCCTGGGCCGCTTCAAAGAGTGCCGAAGCCGCGGGAGCGACAGCCGGAGGCTTCACCCGCATTCCCCATCCAGAGCGGTTCAGTCCGCGACGCTTGCCACCGGCAACCGTGTCCACCAGTTTGCCGTCCTGATCGAAAATCTCGATCTTCAAATCGCCGAAGATGTGCCGCCCTTTCTGGTAGTACGTGATCTGTGCGTCTGCGGGACGACTTCGGCCACGAAAAGTCTCGTTGCCCTCTGGCCAGCCACCGTCCACGTCAAAATACTGAATCGCACCCCGGCCCGGAATCAACGTCGCTTCTTTCGTCATCATTTCCGGTGTGAGCGTGCGCAGCGGAGAAATATCGTCGATGATCCAGATGCCGCGTCCGTGCGTGGCGAGAACCAGATCGGATTCGCGCGGCTGCACCACGATGTCGTCAACCGGGGCTGCCGGAAAATCCGACCCTTTGTATTGCGCCCAGTGCTGTCCCCCATCCACCGAAATCCAGAGGCCAAACTCGGTGCCCAGGAAAAGAACATTGCCGTTCACAGTGTCTTCTTTGATCACGTGAGCAAATCCGCGCACGCCGCTATCCTGTACTGGAAGCGCCGTCCACGTCTGACCGTAGTCCGTGGTTTTGTAGGCGTACGGCTTCATATCTCCAAATGTGTGGCGATCGAACGTAGCGTACGCTGTACTCTGGTCAAAGCGGCTTGCCTCGATGGTGGAGACCCAGGAATTCTTGCCCAAACCACTAATATTTCCAACCACATTCGTCCATGTCTTCGCTGCATCGCGAGTGACCTGCACGTTGCCGTCATCCGTACCGACCCAGATGACCTGACCGTTCTTCGGAGACTCTGAAATGGAATAGATCGTGGTGTGCATCTCCGCCGAAGAGTTATCGACGGTCACGCCGCCGGACTCTTCCTGCTTTTGCTTCTCCGGATCATTGGTCGTCAGGTCGGGAGAAATGCGGTCCCAAGACTGGCCGTGATCGCGCGAGCGGAATAGGAACTGGGCGCCAATGTAAATAGTGCCTTTTTCGTTGGGGCTCATGTGAATCGGAGTATTCCAATTGAAGCGGAGCTTTTTCTCGCCATAATTCGGCCAGGGATGGATGTTGCGAGTCTCATGCGTGTAACGATTCACGCGCCCGATCTCGCCTCCCTGAGCTTCGGCATAAATGTAGTCCGGGTCGGACGTGTCCTCGAACATCCAAAAGCCATCGCCGCCGAACATATTTTCCCAGCGCGAATTGCTCACGCCGCCCGGATACGACGAGTCGGATACCCATGAACTGTTGTCCTGCAGGCCGCCATAGACGTGATAGGGGTCGGCGTTATCTGTGCTCACGTGATAAAACTGCGACACCGGTAGGTTCATCTGGTGTTTCCAACGATTGCCGCCATCCTCGCTGCGCCACAGGCCGCCGTCATCGCCGGCAATCACTATGTTGGGATTTTTGGGATCGATCCAGACGTCATGGAAATCGCCATGCACCCCGCCAGAAACGACATTGAAAGTCTTTCCGCCATCGTTGCTCAGCAGAAGAATAAGATCGGGTTTGAAAACCTTGTTTTCATCTTTGGGATCGACGATCAGGTTGCCGAAGTAAAACGGACGCCACACCATAAAATTGCTGGCATCCAGCTTGGTCCAGGTCGCTCCGGCGTCATCGGAACGGTACAGCCCCCTTCCTTTTTCCGCCTCGATGTTGGCATAGACGACCTGTGGCTTGGATGGCGCCACTTGTGCCGCTATGCGTCCATAAGGTTTCGGAGGCAGTCCTTTGGCGTTGCTTTCAGTAATTTCACTCCAGTTCGCGCCCCCATCCGTGGATTTGAACAGCCCGCTTCCGGGGCCGCCCGAGCGGAACGTCCAACCCTGCCGCCGGAAATCCCACATCGATGCGTAGATCGTTTTCGGCTCCTGCTTGCTGCGCGCGATCATGGCGCAGCCGCTCGAACCATTTGCGCCGGCCAGAACCTTCTTCCAAGTCTTGCCCCCATCGCCGGTCTGATAGACGCCGCGCTCGTCGTTGTCGTCCCACAGATGCCCCAGAGCGCACACCAGCACGTCGTTGCCATCGCTTGGATTCACAAGAATTTTGGCAATGTGTTCGCTATCTTTCAGGCCAACGTTGCTCCAGTTCTCGCCCCCATCGGTTGACTTGTACACTCCGTCGCCCACCGACACGCTGTTGCGCGTCCAGCCTTCGCCACTGCCCACCCAAACGATCTTCGAGTTCGATGGATCAATCGCGACTGCGCCAATCGACTGCACATCTTCGCGGTCAAATACCGGCTTATACGTTGTCCCGCCGTTCACCGACTTCCAAACTCCGCCACTCGCCGCGCCCACGAACACCGTAATGCGGCCGTCTTCCTCCACCGCGTCCAGGGCGGCAATGCGCCCGCTCATCGTCGCCGAACCGATGTTGCGCGCCGGCAATCCAGAAACCGTGGCCGCATCGTAGCGGTATGCCGCTTGTGCCGAGGCCTGCAAAGGTGCGCACAACACGAGTGCTCCTGCGAACAACACAATCACTCCCCAGGAATTGTGGGTCTTCATGTTTACGAGTCCTTTTCCACGAAAATGAGTTTTCGTTGTCTTCTTCATTCCAGCAAATCTGTGAGACAAATCAGCGAACCCCGACCATCCCGGACTTCTTTTCCTCAGTCCTCAGCGACGCTGGCAGCGCAAAGTCAGATTCTTGCAAAGGTACGTTCACTTCAATCTTGTCAATCGAGGTCACCTGAGCGCCCGGATTGTTCCTCGGCCCCTCGGAGATCGAGAAAGGGTACATGACTCCACCCACCGCCTTGTACGATCCCAACTCGACCACCCGCTCCCTCACCGATCCCCGGATAAACTGCTGAATTTCTTCGCGAATTTCCAGCCCAGTATCGGGATCGAGATAGTAATAAACAATGTCGCCGTTTTTCAGCGTCACCTTTAGCCGCAAGGCGTCATCGCCGTCCACCTCGGCGTGTCCCAGATATTCGATCCTGTTGCCTTTCGCGGCATAGTCGACCAGGGGACCATCAAAATCGGCGGCCAGAAGCAAGTCCCGCACATTATCCTCGCCCATCAACTCCGGCTCTTTGCGTCCGCGAAAGGGCTGAGTTTGCCAGCCCACGGAACCGTCGTACGCCTGGACCGCCGTCATCCCTTGCAGGGTGAGGTTGTTTCGGACCAGATTCGGGCGCATATTCATCTGTTTGAAGGTTGCGACCGAGACTCGGCGCCCGCCACCTCTAACTCTGCCCGTGGCAAGCCGGGTCCTGGCAAACTGGATTCTGTCGAGCCCCCCTTTAGCCTGGAGGTTCTTGCTGACGAGTTCTTCCGCGGTTTGAGCGCACGCAAACACACTGATGCACGTCGTCAAAATCACAACCATCGCGGTGTGGCGCATGGAAACTCCTGTTCCCGAGCGAATCAGTGAGCGAATCAGTGAACCCCGACTATCCCGGATTTTTTCTCTTCGGTCCTCAACGACTCCGGCAGCATGAAGTCCGCCGGATCCATCTTCACATTCGCTTCCATCTTTTGCACGGTTATGGTTTGCGCATCCGGATGATCCTTCGGCCCCTGCGAGATCGAGAATGGATACATCACGCCTGCGACTGGCTTGTAGGAGCCCAACCCGAAGACCTTATCCCGCTGTGAGCCTCGAATAAACTGCTGCACTTCACGGCGAATCTCGATAAAGCTATCGGGATCAAGATAATCGTAAATGATGTCGCCGTTTCTCAACGTCACCTTGAGCCGCAACGCGTCGTCGCCATCTACGATGTCAGGGCCGAGATATTCCACGGTGCTGCCCTTCTCTTTGTAGTCCACCAGGGGACCATCGAAGTCGGCGTCCAGCAACACGTCGCGCAGGTCGTCCTCGCCCATCAACTCTGGATCTTTTTTCCCGCCAAAGGGCTGAACTTGCCACCCCGTTGTACCGTCATAAGCCTGGATCGCCGTCATCCCTTGCAGCGAGAATGTTTCCCTTACCAGATTCGGCCGCGCATTCTCCTGGCCTATGGAAGCGGTAAAACCTCCGCCGCCCTCGAACCTTCCGGTCATGCGGATATTCTTGATGGCCTTCATCTTCTCCATCCCGCCCCGGGCCTGGAGATTCTTAGCAATCAGTTCGTCCGCGGTTTGGGAGTGAGAAAGGATAGCAAAGCAGGGCACAGCAATCAGCACAATTAAGGCGTGACGCATCAAGCGACTCCTGTTGTGGAGGACTGAATGAACACCCGGAAAACGAGAAACAGTACTCTACTCGGTGGTAGACGTGTCTTTCAAGTAGAGGTGAGCAGGAACGGAACGAGAGATCTTGTAGCGACGCCGGCCTATGGCTTCAGAAGGGACCTGCCGTAAGCCACGGGAATGGCAAAATTCGATCCGCCGAACTCACGCACCATGGCAAAGTTTATTCCTATGACTTTGCCTTCGTTATTGAAAAGCGGACCGCCGGAACCGCCCGACGTGGTTTGGGCGTCATAGACGATTTTGTCAGGCAATACGTCGCCGATGTGCCCCTGCGTGGTGACCGGCCTGATCAGGTCGCGGCGGGCAAGCTCTTCCATCACCTGTTTCGGATCGCCTTTGGAGGCGGCCGCGATGGATTGGAGCGTTTCCGAGCCCGCGCGAGCCAGAATTGCATCGAGGGCGGTTGGATACCCGAGGAGCACGACGGGGCCTCCACTGACGGCCGAACGGCGGCCATCGGCAAGGGCGATCTGTTTGATTCCCAGCTCTGAAACGTTTCCTTTCACGACAGCGACGTCCGCAGTGGAGGAAATCCTCTCGGTGTCGATGGCAAGGCCGTGTCGAACGCCGGGGAAATAAGCAGTCATTTCAGCAATCACCGGCTCCAGGCCTTGATCCACCATTTCCTTCAATTCATCATTTTGCCACCAAGGCTCGGCTACGTGATGATTGGTGAGAATTTGTCCTTTGCTGGAGACGAGAAACCCGGTACCGAAGGCATCCAGGTGGACTTCCGGTCCGCTGCCGGTCAGGCTCAAGAGGGGGTTGTTATGGTCGTCGGTCGTCGGCTGGCCATTGTTCGCTACACCCGCATAGTGCAATTTCAATCCGGTGGTGTGATCGCGGAAGGCTAGCACAACATGGATGAGGCAGACGCTTGGCTCATAGGACTGGATGATCGTCTGCGCAATCTTTCCCTCGGTCTCGAGTTTCTTGAGACGATCTTCTACCGCGGTTAATTGATTTTGCAGAACGGCGCCGTTTTCTGTCTTGCCGATGGCAATTTGCGATCGCAGACTCTCGCTCTTCTTCTGAAGTTGCAGCTTTTGCGGATCGCTCGCCGAGGATGAACTATGCTCCCCGTCTTCAGAAGCCCGACGCGAGCGCTCCATCAACTGTTGTTGGGTCCGCACGCCGGTCTGCAATCGAGTGATGGCCGCATATACCCGGGTATTCTGTTCCTGGGTGCGACGGTAGAAGAAAACAGAGACCAGAGCGGCAACCAGAAGCACTCCCATAGTCGCCAGTCCACCAACCCTAAGAGTCCGTCGCTCTTCATTGACTGCTGTCATCACTTGCTGGGCTGAGTTTCGATTTTCCTCGGCAAGGCGCAGCCGCTCTCGCATCTCGTCCGCGATCGATTTGCTTCGAAGTTGGGAACGAAGCCGCGAAAGCAATTCGTGGGAGTCGAAGGGTAAGGACAGCACATCGTCGGCTCCGAGATCCAGCCCCCGAGTGCGCTCGGCTGGTCCGCCCGGAGATAGCATCACCACGCGTATGTTGTGAGTCTGCCTGGAACTCTTGATCTCGGAAAGAAGGTCGCAACAATCGAGCTGGGGCGGATCGGCGCCCAGAACAACCACGTCGGGATCGAAGGCGAGCACTGCCTTCATCCCCTCCTGGTAGTCGGTTGTGACCTCGAATCCCGCATCGCTCAGTACCGCAACGATCTGCTCCCTGAGTCTTTCGTCAGACTCGACAACCAAAACCTTCCCAGCTTTAGAGTTCATAGGCACCAGCACTTAGGATGGCGCCAAGGCATTCTAGGATTCACTCTGGCAGGATTTGTCTCTGACCCTTAGTGGGTAAACGAAAAATTCAACCCGGTCGTCAGGATCAGATCGTTTTTCTTGGCGCCCAGCTGTGGGTTTGAGACATAGATATAGATGAACTGATTCTGCCACCCCAGCCACTTGCTGATTTTCGTCACCGTGCCGAGATCGAACGTGGCTCGATATTCGCCAGTGTTGGACAAGTCCGGATAAAAATAAAGCTTCTGTATGATCACGGTCGTCTTGCCAGCCTGGTGCATCAATTCCTCGCCCAAAGTAAGCGCGATGAATCGGTGAGTTACGCCATACGAAGTGAACGTAGGGGGAACGGTCACAGGCGTAATTTCCGCTCCGTTGGAATAAGTTTCGTGGGTGTAGTTCAGGCCGGCCAGAAGGTCGAGTAAAGTGTTGTCGGACTTGATAGCGTGAAAGCCAAGTCCGCCGCCATACACCCCGCGCAGGTCGAGGTTCTGCAGCGCATTGCTCATGAAGTCGGCTCCCACAAAGCCGAATAATCGCGGGTTGAGGTCGTGATCGTAGCGTAGCCCCCCTGTAACCAGGTTGGCCACCGTGCTGGGACTGGCCAGATCATTCTTGGTCTCGATCGCGCTCAGGTAAATGGTGGTCTTGTCATTCAAGGTGGGATGTACGGCATTGATAGCCAAAGCCAGATTGCTGGTTTCGCTGTTGCCGCGGGCTAGCGAGAAGCCCACGTTGACACCGCCGTTCCACCCGTGCAGCAGTCCGGGATGCAAGGACTTCTCATATGCGGTCTCGTCTCTTATCAACACAACATTTCCGAGCGGCACGTCCACGGTTCCGTTATTTTTGGTGGCAACTTCGATTTTTCCTTCGCCACTGGTCACCGGGCCAACCAGCGTCGTTTTATCCGATGTGCTGACACGCAACTGTTCGTCGGCACTGATCTGCGTGATTGCCTTAAAGTCAACGATGACGTCTCCGGCGAACTCGGTGTGCAACACCAGAGTCTTACCGTCCGATTTCACGATCTTCCCACTAAGGCGATCGCCATTTTTTAAGGTGATCTGGTCGGCGAAAACTGCTGGGGCCAATCCCAACAAGACGAGGGCAATAAGCTTCTTACGCAACACTGCCTACCTCCGGATGCCAGAGTTAAAAGTCACAGCTCAGATGCGGAATTGCCTGGAAAGGATGGGAAACGCACACAAAGTGGCAGCTAAATCAGAGGAGCGCGATACACGAGGCGGTAGTTCGATCAGGCCTTAGGCTCTTTGGATTCGGGTGTCTTGCTCTGGTCCGAAGCGGACGAGGCCGAGGCGTTATCCTTCATGCCCTCTTTCAGAGCACGAATTCCCTCACCCAGACCCTTGCCCAGTTCCGGTAACTTCTTGGGACCGAAAACCAGCAGGGCAATGGCAAAAATGATGATTAGGTGGGTCGGTTGAAACAGGCCTTCAAGCATGGGGAACCTCCAAAAGCGCACTACAACGTCTCTTATACGGTACTGGACGCCTAGGGGGAAGTCAAACTGGCGTTACGCGTGTTCCGTCTTACCTTCCAACAAGTTCAGGGCGTGAGGAATCAGATCCACAACTGCTTGCAAAGATTCCACGGCGCCGCTGGGACTGCCGGGCAGGTTCAGGATCAAGGTCTTCTCGCGTACTCCGCACACGCCGCGGCTCAGTGCGGCGTAGGTAGTCTTCTTTGCGCCCTGGAGGCGCATGCGCTCCCCGACGCCGTCAATTAAACGATCGCAAATCGCCGCAGTGGCTTCGGGTGTAACGTCGCGAAGCGCAATCCCAGTGCCGCCGGTGGTAACGATGAAGCGCGCTTCGAGCGCGAGGTGGACGAGGGCGTTCTGAATCTGCATGGAATCGTCTTGCACGATTCGCGTCCCCACCACCCGAAAGCCAAGGTTCTTCAAGGCTTCCGCAACCGCCGGCCCCGAAACATCCGTGCGTTCACCGCGAGCACAGGAATCGCTGACTGTGACCACAGCGGCGGTGAGAACTGCGGGCGCAGATCCCTCAACTGACTTCTCAGTTATCGAGGAGGACATCTTCCTCCTCTTCTTTCGATCCTCTTGCCGGGCTGGCGGAAGGGCCTGCTCCGCCACCCGCGCTTGCGCTCGCACTGGTTGCGCTGTCCTCCGCGGGCTCAGCGCCGCCTTCGCGTTGCGATTCGTCTAGCAGACGCAAGCCCTCCATCAGCAATCCCTGGGTGTTGAGCTTGGTAGTCTCCTGATCGGTTTTGCCTTCGAAGTTCAATTCGAAATTGCCGCCCGTCCAGCGGAGTACTTTGAAAACCGCTTCATCGCCGGTCAGCACCCCATAGGTCGCGTGCTTCACCTGTCCTTCGACGAAAAAAACCTCACACTTGTCGCCCTCATAATTGAGCTTGAGCTGGCAGCTTTTACGCCCCATTTCGAGGGACTGCATCAGGTCGATGACGTTCATCTGGGCGAGGTTTCCGCGCACCACGCCATCGGAGGGGGCGGTCTTCGCCATTTTCTCGAGCGCGATACGGTCGATGGTGCGCTTGATGCGCCGCGTCGCATCTTTGAGAAAAAATGGTTTGACCAGGTAGTCGTCCGCGGCATCCTGCGGAGATAGACGCTCATCAATGTCGACCCGGCTGGCCATCAATACGGCGGAAAAATTCGCCGTGGCCGGCCGGCTCTTCAGCTTCTCGACGAGCTGGCGTCCGTCCATACCCGGCATGCGGTAGTCGCAGACCACCATGTCCGGAGGATCGTCGACCGCCTTCAGCAGCGCATCCGCCGTATCGCCCGCGCCCACGACGCGCG